>CAKQLR010000023.1 GCA_934254725.1 uncultured Clostridia bacterium
TTATGCGTATTGTTTTTTTGCGGGAGATATTTATACCTTTTACAACCCCTCCCGAAATATTCACGTCCGTATCGGAAAGATTGTGAAGAAGCACGGAAAGAAACGCAACGTCGTATGTCAGAGACAACCTCGATTTCTGCCCGCACAACTCTTTTATGGCAAAACACAATCCGCAATAACATGCGTTATAAAGCGTTTCGTCTTTTTTATACAAATACGGCTCGTCCGTCCTGATGTATCCGAACACTTTTTACTTCCTGTCGGGGGAATAGAGCCCCACCTTTCTGTAAACTTTTGAAAGAGTTTTATTTGCAAGATAGTTTGCCGTTTCCGCACCGCGTGTCATAATTCCGTCAAGATAAGCTTTATCTTTAAGAATTCTCTCCTTTTCTTCCTTTATCGGAACGATTTTATCCGAAACGGCTTCGCCCACGGCTATTTTAAACTCACCGTAGCCCTTGCCTTCAAATTCCTTCTGCGTTTCCTCTACCGTTTTGTTCGTAAACACGGAGTAAATGTTTATCAAATTACTTACGCCCGGCTTATCTTCGCTTAAAACAATCGAATTATCGCTGTCCGTAACGGCGCGTTTGAATTTGCGGATAATAGTATCTCTGTCGTCTTCGAGCGATATAAACGCATTTTCGTTTTCGTCGCTCTTGCTCATTTTGTATTGAGGCTCCTGCAAACTCATTATTCTCGCGCCTACCTTCGGGATATACCCTTCGGGAACGACGAACGTAGGAGAATATCTGTTGTTAAACCTCATGGCAAGGTCTCTTGCAATTTCAAGGTGTTGCTTTTGATCGGAACCTACGGGAACTATATCCGTTTGATATAAAAGAATATCAGCAGCCATCAATACGGGGTAATCCATCAGCCCCATATTAACGTTATCGGCGTGTCTGAGAGATTTGTCCTTAAACTGCGTCATTCTCGCCATTTCACCGGTATACGTTATGGTGTTCAGTATCCAGGTGAGTTCCGCATGAGCGGGAACATGCGATTGCATAAACAAAACGCATTTATCGGGATTTATGCCGCATGCCAGATATAAAGCAAGAAGGTCGAGACTCCTCGCCCTTAAATCCTTAGGTTCGCGCTTTACCGTCAGACAGTGTAAATCGGCTATTGAATAAATGCAGTTGTAATCGTCCTGCAAAGCCACCCAGTTTTTTATAGCTCCGAGATAGTTGCCGATAGTAGGAATTCCGCTCGGCTGAGCCGCGCTGAATAAAGTTTTTTTATCCTTGTCGAATTGCATAACACACCTATGTATCTGAAATGATTTTACTTTTTACCGAAGAGTTTTTTTACAAACGACGGAAGTTCTTTATTATCTCTTTGCTTATTTGTTTGCTCGAAATCAACTTCTTCCTCTTCGGGCTGAGCGTAAACTTCCGGTTCGGGTTGCGGTTGTTCGGGCTCTGCAGGCTCGGTTTTATTCTTCTTCATAAGAATTTCAAACGCCTGCATGGGGTTCGCCTTTGCATCTTCCTCTTCTTCTTTTCTTTGTTCGCCTTCGAAACCGGTAGCTATAACGGTTATGTCGATTTCTTCGGAAAGATCGAAGTCGATATTCGCACCGAAAATTATGTTGGCGCTCTCGTCAACCACGCTCTGAACGAGCCTTGCAGCCTCGTTTACCTGACCGATAGTCAGGTCTCTGCCGCCCGTAACGTTAATAATTACGCCGTGAGCGCCCTCTATCGTGGTTTCGAGAAGAGGACTTGAAACAGCTTGGCGAACAGCTTCGATTATGCGGTTTTCGCCTTTTGCTCTGCCCCTGCCCATATGAGCAAGCCCCTGATTTTGTATAATCGTTTTTACATCTGCAAAGTCAAGATTGATAAGAGCGGGAGTAGCGATAAGATCAGCTATACCGCATATACCCTGACGAAGATTATCGTCCGCAACTTTTAACGCGTCAAGCATCGGCGTATCCGCGGAAAGCGTCTGTATGAGCTTGTCGTTAGGAATTATTATAAGGGTATCTACATATTTTTTAAGATTGCTTATACCGATAGCTGCGTTTTCCTGCCTTTTCCTGCCCTCGAATGCAAAAGGCTTTGTAACAACGGCAACGGTAAGACAGCCTTTTTCCTTAGCTATTTTTGCAATTACGGGAGCTGCGCCGGTACCTGTTCCTCCGCCCATTCCTGCGGCTATAAACAGGAGGTTAACGCCCTCGCACATTTCTTCGAGTTCTTTTCTGTTTTCCTCCGCAGCCCTCTCGCCGAGTTCGGGGTCGGAACCTGCGCCTAATCCCTGCGTTGCGTCCTGACCGATCTGAATTATATTTTCCGCCTTGGATAAAATAAGCGGTTGTTTATCTGTATTTATCGCATAGAAATCCGCGCTCTGAATGCCGGATTCTATCATTCTGTTAATTGCGTTGTTGCCTGCTCCGCCCACGCCTACCACGCGGATTTTAGCAAAATTCATCGAGCTGTCAAACATAATTTAATTTTTCTCCTTTAGTAAATTTTTGTCGCTTAGCGCAACATCCATAAGGCTGAACACGGATGAGTTAATCGGTTTATCGAAGAGCGGAAGATCGGGAGAAATGCACTTAACTATCGCGCCGAGCCTGCCCGAAAGATATTCTTTCGCACCTCTTATGTAGCTTATACCGCCACCCGTGAGATAAATGGTAATGTTGCCGTTGTAATTAAGAACCCCTTCTTCTATACAATTCGCGGTTTGCTCGGCTATCGCGTCGAGCACTTCCTTTACGGAAGCGTTAACGTCGGAAACCGAAGCGGAATACAGTTTGTTTTCATCCTCTATTTCGTACTTTGCCGACGAAAAAGGATTATATCCGATATTTACCGTGCGTTTCATTTTCTCAGAAACTGCGAACGGCAGATTAAAATCGTTTAAAAGTTTTGCGGTTACGTATCCCCCGCCGAGAGAGAACGATTTATCAAAAAGAATACCGTCCCCCGAAAAATATGTGAAAGTTGAAGATAAATATCCTACGTCGAGCAATATTCCCCCTTTGTCCCTTTCGTACGGCGGGAACAGATAGAGCACTTCGGCAAGCGAGGCCGGGAAATACTCCGTTTTAGTTATTCCGTTCGAGCGAAGAGCAGCCCCTACAATCTTCAAAAACGACGTAAGGCAAAGGGTAAAGCTCAGAAAACCGCCGAGCGTATCCGAAACTTCGCCTACGGGAGCACTTACCTTTCTGTTACCGGAAAGAACGTAATTTACCGCAGAACGAGCAATAAGTTTGTGTTGATTAGACCTTGCCACAAACGCCGAATCGTAAAGTTTATTTACGTCCTCGTCGGTTATTCTTTTCTTCTTTTGCAGAGAAATATTGAAGTATTTGCAATAGGTGACCGTGAATTCACCTGGAACGCCTACGTATAAAACGTCCGTCTTGTCCTTCATTACGTCACCCGCTTTGCGTATCACCGTACCTACGGCTTTTTCAAATTCGGAAACATCGAAAAAAGCCTGATCGGAATATCCCGAATAGCTGACTTCCGCAGACGATTTAATTATAAAAGTACCATTGAGACCTCTTTCCGCAACCATGAAATGCAGAGCGGACGAGCCTACGTCAAGTACCGCGGCGTATTTTTTACGCATATATACTCCTTTTGAAACGCTTCCGTTTTTTATCTATTCGTAATCTACTTTGTTGTTATCGACGGATGACGTGAATATGTTTATTTGTCTGTTTACCCTATCCTCGCCCTCGAGCAAAAGGTAAACTCTTTTGAAAAGCTCGACCTTTTCGTCTGTAAGAATATTCGCTTCACTTATCGTAAAGGTCGCACCTTCTTTTGTTTTGACTATTATTCTGTTCCACTCGTGACGTTTTTCGGAATCGTCATAGCGTGAAACCGTAATTTTTTCTATCTCGTTTCGGGCGTCCGAAAGCGCAAAAACAAACTTTACGGCAGAAACGAACAGCTTGTCCTCACCGGAATACAAAGAGTTTGTTTTAAATTCCGGGACATCTCCGTCAACGGTAACGAGCGGTTTACCGTCCGCCCTCGATTTGTTTTCGTTTTTCTCCGAAAGGACAAAACAGTTTTTGTCGAAAAATAAAAACTTGCCTTCTTTTTCTACGACAAAGGCTTCGTTTCTCTCCTCTATTTTAACCCTTATCTCGCGCGGATAATTCACCTTGATCTCTTTTACTTCAAAGTAAGGATATCCCGACAGATATGCGGCGACTTCCTCCTCCTTTATCGAAAAAGTGTTTTTACCGAGAAATGTATTAAGTTTTTCTTTAGCCACCGAAATCTCCTGCGCGGTTTCATCGCTGCAAACGGAATAATCCACAATTACGTCTCCCACTGTAAAAATAAGCAAGAACGATATGACAAGAATAATCCCGAACAGCACCGACGCAATAACGGCAGCCGCTCTTTTATGTTTCATTTATCCTCTCGTAATTCAATTCTCTTTACGTCGGCACCGAGCAATGAAAGCTTATCTTCAAAGCATTCATACCCTCTGTCCAGAAGTTCCGCATTTTTTACAACGGAGCGACCCTCCGCTTTAAGGCAAGCGAGAACAAGCCCTGCGCCTCCGCGTAAATCTTCTGCAACGACATCCGAGCCGAGAAGACCTTTCACTCCGTTTATTATCGCCCGTCCTCCGTCTATGCGAATATCCGCCCCGAGTTTTTTCATCTGCTCTGCGGAAGCAAATCTTGAAGGAAAAACACCGTCCTCGATAACGCTTTCCCCGTTTGCGACCGAAAGCAACGCGATAGTCTGTGATTGCATATCGGTAGGATAAGCGGGATAAGGCATAGCCTTTATTTGCGCTGCGGAAAACGGCGTTCCTTTCGCGTTTATATATATATTACCATTAAAAGCATATATTTTGCAAGCATTATTTCCCGATTTACGTACGAAAGAACAAATATTTTTTTCGGGAAAGGCATTCAGAACCACCTCGCCGCCGACAAGCGCCGCTGCATACAAAAAAGTTCCCGCTTCTATTCTATCCGGTATCGGGCAATAACTTATTCCTTTAAGCCTTTTATTTCCCTCTACAAAAAACGTCCTGCCTTTTGAAATTACACGTCCGCCGCAAGCGTTCAGAAACTTTTTTAAATCCATAACTTCGGGTTCTATCGCTGCGTTTTCTATAACCGTATCTCCGTGAGCGAAACAACCTGCTATCATTATGTTTTCCGTAACGCCTACCGACGGAAACGGCAGAACTATTTTCGCCCCGATAAGCTTTTCCGCCCTGCAAGAGACAAAGCCGTCTTCCTCCGTGATTTCCGCACCCATTTGTCTTAATGCATCGAGATGAATATTTATGGGCCTTTCGCCTATTCTGCAACCGCCGGGCAGCGGACAACGAGCATATCCAAAACGGGCAAGAATACCTCCGAGCATAAAAACGGAAGCCCTTACCGTCTTAAAAAGCTTTTCAGGAAACACCCCCGTATTCATACAGGAAGAATCAATCTCCACACCACCGTCTCTTTTTTGAAAATCACCGCCCATCTCTTTGATAATGGAAAGCAATATTTCCGTATCCGTAAACTTCGGAAAATCTTCAAAAAAACATTTGCCCCCTATAGCCGCCGCAGCGGAAATAAGCGGAAGCAGGGCGTTTTTAGCGCAATCTATCTTTACCTCTCCATAAAGTTTTCTCCCTCCCTCGATAACAAACGCGTCCAAAACATTGCACCTCCGTTATAAAAACCTACGCGATATTGTACGCCGAAACGAAAATTTACGTTAAACGTGAAAAAACGCGCAGAGGTTTTCCGCGCGAAATTCATTAAAAAACAGCTTATACCGAGTTCTTTGAGATATTATACAAAACCCCGAAAGCCGCGGTAAACATTATTACGGAAGTATTTCCGCTGCTGACAAGAGGAAGAGGTATACCGGTAGGCGGAATACTCCCCGTTACGACAAGTGCGTTTATTATCAATTGCAACGCATATACGAGAGTAATACCGAGGGCGAGAAGCGTTCCGTACAAGTCCTTCGATCTGACCGCCGTAAGAATACCTCGCCAGATCAATACGACACTAAGCGAAAGAAACAACGTAACCCCCACGAACCCCGTTTCTTCACCGATTACCGAAAGAATAAAATCGGATTCCGCAAACGGCAAAAAAGCATACTTCTGTCTTGAATTAAAAAGCCCCACACCGAAGAAGCCGCCCGAGCCGAGCGCGTACAGCGACTGAATGAGCTGGTACCCTTCGCCCTTCGGCGACGCCCACGGATCGAGAAATGCAGAAAGTCTTTTAAGCCTGTACGGTTCCATAATAATCAGAACGGGAACTAAAGCTATTACCGGAACAATCATAAGCAAAATTCGCTTTAACGGCGCGCCCGCAAAGAATAAAAAGCCGAGCATCACCCCGCCGATAAGCATTGTAACCGACATATTCGGCTCTGCGATAACCAACAAGCATATCGCACCGCCCGCGAGTATTACGGGCAGGATACCCTTAATTGAATTCACTCTGTCGGGATTTTTCGCAAAATAACCGGCAGCAAAAAATACGAACGCAAATTTAGCTATCTCAGACGGCTGAAAACTGAAAGACGCAACGCCTATCCATCTTTTCGAGCCATAACTCTCCACACCGATACCGGGAACGAATACGAGGGCGAGCATTACCACAGAAGCAATAACCGGATATATTCCCGCTTTTTGATATTTTCGATAATCGAAAAAACAGGTAAACACCATTACTGCCAGCCCTACTAAAACACCTAAAATCTGTTTTCTGAAAAAGAAAAGTTCGTCGCCGTAAGTGTTCTTTGCCGTATAGCTTCCCGCAGAGTATACGGCAACCGTTCCGAGAAGAGAAATAACACTCACGATTATCGGAATAAGAATGTCTCCGCGATTTTTTTTCGTATCGTTCAGTCTGGTATGTACAAAAATATTTGTTCCCGTTTGATTTTCACGACGGGATAAATTATTACGTTTTGCCATTAAAACGCATTCACGATTTCAGCGAACTTATCGCCGCGTTCTTCGTAGCCCGAAAACTCGTCGAAACTCGCGCAAGCGGGGCTGAGTAAAACATTTTCACCTGCTTTACTCTCGTTTTTTGCGAGATTTACCGCCGAAAAAAGGGTGGTTGCTATACACACGTTTTCATATGAAGCCTTTTCCGCACTTTTTAGCATCTTATAACGGGTTTCGCCGTACAGAATTACTTTTTCGATATTCAACTCCTTAAGCTTTTCAAACAGCATGTCGTATGACTGCTCCTTATCTTTACCGCCGAGAAGCAATACAGTCTTTCCGTTCATTGTATTAAGCGCGTTCAAAGTAGAATCGACGTTGGTCGCTTTTGAATCGTTAAAGTATTTTACGCCGTCCAATTCTCTGATAAATTCTATCCTGTGACGTATGCCTTTAAACCCGATAATCCCTTCTGCTATAAGATTATTTTCGATTTTCATACACTTACATACAGCAACTGTGGCGAGGGCATTCAAAAGGTTGTGTTCTCCCCCGCAGGGTAACAGATTTTTACTGAATATCTCCTCCCCCATATAGCAAATCATATCCCCGTCAACGTATGCGCCGTCAACCTTCTCCTTTGCCGAAAACCACACAACTTTTGCTTTTGTCTTATCCTTGAAACCTCTTACAACGAAATCGTCGTAACCTAAAACCGCATACTCGCTTTCCTTTTGATTAAGAATAATTTTACTTTTCAGGTATATGTAGTTTTGCATGTTGTAGTGCCTTATGAGGTGATCTTCCGAAATATTCGTAACCACGGCGATATGCGGACAAAAAGCTTGCGTTGTTTCGAGCTGAAAACTGGACACCTCAGTTACGGCAACCGTTCCCGGATTATATTTTTCCATTTCTCTCGTAAACGGCACGCCTATATTCCCCACTTTAAAGTTTTCTATATTCGCCTTGGATAATACCTCGGAAATCATCGTACACACTGTGGTTTTTCCATTTGTTCCCGTCACGCCGATTATCGGGCAATTCGAATACAAATACCCCAATTCAAGCTCACCTATTATTCTTTTCCCGAGTCGCTTCGCACATACAGGTATTCTGTTATCGATTGGTATTCCGGGAGAAAGCACTAACACATCTGTACTTTTAAGCTTTTCTTCTATCTGATCCCTTTCTACCTTTTCGGCTCCAAGCCCCGAAAGCAGCTCGAAAGCTTTAGACGTTTTTTCGTTTTCTATTTCGTCAACGATATAAACCTTTGCCCCGTGCGACAGTAAAAAACTTGTAGCCGAAATACCGCTTTTAGATACGCCCGCAACCATAAACGTGTTGTTTTTTAAATACATTTTTCCCTCCGTTTTTTAAAGAAAGAACAGCAAGCAAACGAGCCCCGTCACAAGAGTTAAAACCTTATAACAAAAGGCAATTTTGGCTTCGCTTGCCCCTTTCATCTGAAAATGATGATGAACGGGCGCCATTAAAAAAACTCTTTTACCCGTTCTTTTATAATATATTACCTGTACTATTACCGATATTCCGCTTATAACAAAAACTATTCCCAAAAAAGGAATATAAAAAGTATTCGAGCTGAAAGCCGATAAACATGAGATAAAGCCGCCGAGAGCAAGCGAACCCGTGTCGCCCATAAATACTTTCGCCCTGAACGTATTAAACAGCAAAAAACCGATAAGCGCGCCAGCCAAGGCAATCGAAAGCAACGCCGAATTATTCACAGAACGAAAAGTTAAACCTTCTTCTAAAAAAATCAACATTGCAAGAAGCAGCAGGTATACATAGCTTGTACCCGCAGCCAACCCGTCAAGCCCGTCCGTCAGATTAACGCAGTTAGTTACGGCAAGAAAGACAAAAACGTTTAACGGAATGGAGAGCCAGCCGAGTTCCACCCTCGTTTGAAAAAAGGGAAGAAACGGGCAAGTAAATCCCCTGACGTAAGCAAATACGGCAGCGAGCAAGGAAATTATTGATTGAAAAGCAATTTTCTGAAAAGGCGTCAGGCCTTCGTTTCTTTTATATCTTATTTTTATATAATCATCAAGAAATCCTACAAGGCAAAATCCACAACCCGCAGCAAGCGATACCAGCATCGGTCGTAAATTGTGTTTTTGCGCAAATATAAGCGATACGATACTTGACGACAAAACAAAGGAAACGCCGCCCATAGTCGGGGTTCCGCCCTTGTACTCATGCTCCTTTACGTACGATAAAATGGATTGCCCCGCTTTCAGTTTTTTTAAAATCGGCAACAACACAAAACATATGGCTGCCGATAAAAACAAAGAAAGCAAAAAAGCCAGAATATAGACCTTCAACGCTTATCCTCCAAGCTCAGCAAATCGAGAACGCATTTTTTATCGCTGAACGGCAGTTTCGTACCCATTATTTCCTGATACTCTTCCGCCCCCTTTCCCGCAATCAACAAAATGTCACCCTCTTTTATGTAATCGAGCGCATATGAAATAGCCTTTTTTCTGTCTTCGCACGTAATGTAATTGCTCGTTTTTTCTTTAAGTCCTTTTTCAACGTCGTTTATTATATCGTTAGGATCCTCAAAGCGGGGATTATCCGACGTGATTATGCAAAAATCGGCGTATTCGCCTGCAATTTGTCCCATAACATAACGTTTTGCTTTATCCCTGTTTCCGCCGCAACCGAATAAACAGACAAGTCTTTTTTTTGCGCATTTTTTTAGCGTAGTTAGTATTTGTTTTAATCCGTCCGGAGTATGCGCGTAATCGATAAAAACCTGCTTTCCACGCTTATTACTTATCGATTCGGCCCTGCCGCTTACCGCAGATACTCCGTTTAGCCCATTCTCTATCTGAACAGAAGAAAATCCGAGCACATAACAGGCAAGGCTCGCAGCAAGGCAGTTGTACACGTTAAACAATCCGTTAAGATTGCAGGATACGGGTATTATTTCGTCAAACAAATTCATAACGAACGATATGCCTTCTAAGCCCTCCGTTATGTTTACGGCAAATACGTCAGACGGATTTTCAATCCCGAATGAATAATTTATTTTGTCAGAATTTATAAGGCTTTTTCTTATACGTCTGTCATCAGAGTTGTATACGGCAACACTCTTATCTTTTGCTAAAATAAATGATTTTTTCGCTTCAAAATAATCATCCATATTTCCGAAAAAATCGAGGTGATCCTGAGTGAAATTAGTAAAGATTTTTACTGCAAACTTTAAACCGAAAATCTTTTCAAGCGCGCAAGCGTGGGCAGAGACTTCCATTGCCACGTATTTCACTCCGGCTCTTTCCATATCGGCTAAAATCTTGTTTAAAAAAATCGGATCGGGAGTAGTAAGTTTCGGCGGAATATATTTTCCGCAATAAAATACTCCTAAAGTGCCAATTACGCCAACATTTCCGCCCGAGCGCTTTATTATTTCGGAAATCAAATGACAGGTTGTAGTCTTGCCGTTTGTTCCCGTAACCCCGACTAATTGCATTTTTTCGGATGGATTGCCGTAAAAAATACAAGCAAACGCACTCATAGCCTCCCTTGCGTCGTCAACTATTACCTGAGTGACTTTTACGTCAAGAGCTTTTTCCGTTACAATACAAATCGCTCCGTTCTGTACGGCTTGCGCCGCAAAGTTCTCCCCGTTTCCCTTTTCTCCCCTTATACAAATAAAAGCATATCCGTTTTTAACCTCTCTGTGATCGTGACACAGCGCAGCTATATCTATATCCGTTTGCCCTATTACATCAACAACATTATACCCTTTTATCAGTTCTTTTAAAATCATTTTTTCGCCTCGAACAAGCCTTTCTGTATTTAGTATATGCAAAGGAAGCTCCGTTAAGAACGCAAAAAAACTTGCCGTATCTGAAAAGTTTGTTTTTCATTTTTCTTTTATTTATATAAAATTTTGTTTGTTTTTATAATACGGCATAAAAAAACCGCACGGTTATTCACCGAGCGGAAAGAAAAAACAAATTGTTCTTTTATAATATCAAATTATTTTTTTATAATCTTCTGTCCGACCTTTTTCAAAAACCAATAAGCGTCGTCAAGAAGTTGATAATCGTACTTTATAACGTCACATCTCTCTTCTGCCTGCAAAAGAGTCTCGCCATCTTTCAAGCACTTTTTCGCAACGATGTTTCTGTAAGTCACAAGCCCGTCAAACGTCGTAAGACAACCGTGCCTCCTTACCCTATAGTTTTTGCCGTTCGTGCGCTTCGTCTTTCCTTTCTCGACTATCTGCTCGTTTTCGATAAGGTCGATGGAAGCGGGAATAACTCCGTTGCTTATCATATACGAATTCCAGCGCAAATGCTCGTGAACCGCAAGATTTTTTCTCCTCGATTCGGCAAAGGAAAGATTGTATTTTATTATAGGTTTGCCGTCTGCCGTAACTTTATAATATGATGTATCCGGCATATCGTCACCCGCATACACTTTCATATACTCCGCTTCGGATAAAGCCTGCCCGTCGCAGTCTTCGGGTACATAATCAAGCCCCATTAAATTCAATTTCATTCTGAGACTTAAACAACCGTAAAGGCTGGAATTTCTCTCAAGTTGAGTCTTTTCGGAATACCAGTCATAATCGGCTTCTGCTTTTATTTTATTTACATTCTCCTCCGAAACAGTCTTATTTTCTCTGTGCGTTATTTCGTATTCTATCTGATACACCTCATTCCGAAGCATAGCCATAGTTAAAAGATTATCGCCGAGAAGCTTGTCGATATTATAAACGACACTGTTCTCGTTTGCAATCATATAGCAATCCTTTTCATCGAGAAGGAATTGTTCTTTGCGATCGCTTCTCACTTTTACGAAAATAACAAGGTTTTCGACACCCCACTCATTTCTCTTAACAGCGAACTTACGAGCCAAATCTATGTTTTCAAGATCGGAGCCGAACGCAATAACAATAAAGTTTGCATCGTTTTTATTTAATGTAACGACACCTTTTATTTTATCATAAAATTCCGTATCGTTTACGTCAAGATGATAGAATATTTCGTTTGCTGGTTGATCGGGCAAAGGTAAATAATCTTTCGGGTTAAAATCCTTGCATTCATTCTTATATCTGTTGTAATTGTGATTAAGATTTTTATCGTTCTCGGCTTCGCACTTGTCGAATATATGATAATTTACCTGTTTTAGTTCGACGCCGTTTTTGCCTTCGGTAATAAATTGATTATTGGCAACGGAAGTAAGAAAAATTTCTCTGTTCGTCCTTCCGAACCCTATCATCACAACGTTTATATTTACGCTCTGTTTTACAAGAGAAGTTTTGTAGTCAATCTGACTTTCGTTCATAAACTTCGTTAGCGGATATTTATCAATGAAATCGACCGCTATTTTTTGATACTTGTTAACGTAGAAAATACAACCAAATCCGTCGGCAACTATATCCTCGTAAATCGCTTCATAACCGGTATCTCCGAACACAAAAATACGCAGAACACCGAAAAGCTTCTTTCTTTGCTCTTCGTCGCAGGAAGTAATCGCATTAACGAAATGCCTGACCAATTTTATATTCGATTCGTCATCGCCCGTGTTAATTACGGCGTAAACTTTTTTGTTTTTATTAACGCATTCCTTAACTTTTTCGTTTATGTAATCCTTATACGAGCGGGCTTGATGATAAATATACCCCTTTATATATAAATCGGTAGCTTCCGCGTCCGTAATTTTTGCCACTATAATTTTCGCTCTTTTTTTATCGCTTTTGTATATCAAATGGTTTTGCGGATTATTGCCGAATAAATACAGTTTTTCCTTTCCCGTAAACTTAAATGCAATTTTCTTGACAAACGTCCACAAATATTGGTTTGCAAGCGATAATCCGAACATTATCGCGTTAAGCCCCACAAGAACATAACAGCAATATACGGCAACAAAGAAAATAGGGCTGACATCCATCAGCGCTTGCATTGTTGAAGTATCGTACTTCAAAACAAGAAGTTCTATTACCTTCGGAATAGCTTTAAAAAAGCTTATAAAGACGTCGCCGCCCGAATAAACCATGCCCATCCAGTACAAAGGGACGGCAAAAATGTAAATCAATACGCCTTTGCCCTTTCTGAAACTGCGTATATAGGTAATTTTATCCTCACGCTTTTTTGCGAAAAGATTGTAAACAACCGTCACCGCACCCAAAAGCATTATTATAAGACAAACAAGCGCAACAATATTGTAAATAATCATAGCTTCACTCTTTTTTCTTTTGTTTTCCAGGATTCCGTTTCATATTACGCAAAAAACTTAATCCATATTCGAATTATATCATAAAGAAAACAAAATATCAATCAGTTTTGCGGTTTTATCTTTTTAACGCCGATGATACCTTCAAAAATGCTTTTAGCATAGGGTGCAGCTACAATAGAGCCGTAGTGTTGCCCCACCGGCTCGTCAACGATTACAAGTACCAGATATTTCGGGTCGTCGGACGGAAAAAAACCGACAAACGACGAAACATACTTACCCTGAGCAATAACGCCGTTTTCGTATTTCTGAGCGGTTCCAGTTTTACCGCCGACTTTGTAACCCTCTATATAGGCGTGTTTACCGCTTCCCTCCGAAACAACCCCTTCGAGATAGGAAGCCATAAGCCGGGAAGTTTTTTCCGAAAAGGTTTTATTCTTCAATTCGGGAAGAACCGTTTGAGCCTTTACACCCGAAGAAGAAAAAACTTCTTTTAAGAGATGCGGAGTATAATAGTTCCCTCCGTTTACGACGGAAGCCGTCGCCGCAGCGAGTTGGACGGGTGTTACCGCTATAGTCTGCCCAAAACCTATACGAGCAAGATCACCGTCCGTAACAGCCTTTTCGGGAATAAGCATTCCGTTTGCTTCGCCTATAAAATCAACGCCCGTCTTGCTTCCGTAATTAACCTTTTTGATATACGAGTAAAACTTCTCTTTGCCGAGAGCAAGAGCCATATCCACAAAACACGGGTTGCAACTGTTGTTTAACGCTTCCTTTATTGTTTGATTCGAATGCTTGCCGTCCGCGTGCGAACGCCAACATTTTATATTTCTGCCTAATACAGTTCTGTATCTCGAACTGTTAAAGATATAATCGGGAGAAAGAGCACTCGGGTTTCCGTTGTAAAATTCCTCCAAATCGGCAGCAGCTGTCAATATTTTAAAAGTAGAGCCGGGTTCGTAGTTGTCTGCAATCAAACCGTTTCTCGACAGTTTGTTTAAAAGGGCGATGTCCTCCCTCGGAATATTATTCAAATCATACGAAGGCTTGCTTGCCAATGCCAGGATTTCGCCTGTAGACGGGTCGATAACTATACACTCCGCCCGCTTCGGCGAATGCGTTATATAAGCTATCTGCATGGCTTGTTCGGCAATCTGTTGGATCTCGTAATCGATAGTAAGCGTTAAATCAAGCCCTTGAACGGCAGGTATATACGACGCACCCGTTTCCTCTATTTCCAAACCGACAATATCGGTTTCGTACAGAATTTCACCGTTTTTTCCCCTAAGAAGCTCATCATACTGCTTTTCTATACCGGATTGTCCTTCGTTGTCATACGAGACGTATCCAAGCGTTTGAGTAAGAAAATCGCCGTACGGGTAATATCTTATTGGATCTTCGGAAAAATAAACGCCTTCGAGGTTGTATTCTTTTACCCTTTCAAACTGCTCGGACGTAATATGGCGTTTTACAGTGTATTCCGAAACGTTACTCTTTATCTTTTTGAGGAGCTTTTCATAATCGAGCGAAAATTCCTTTGAAAGCAATACGGCAGTTTTTTCCGGATCTTTAACCGAACGAGGTCTAACAAATACGGCATATGCAGATTTGTTGTCAACCAGCACGACGCCGTTTCTGTCGAGTATTCTGCCTCGGGGCGCAATAAGCGGAAGCTCCCTCGTCCATTGATCCACAGCCTTTTCGCGAAGCTCTTTGCCATCCGCAATCTGCACCGTAAATACGCGAACAATAACTATCAAAAACAATACGAGAAGAATAAGCATTCCCGCAAAAATTCTTTTTCTCAGCACAGTAAAAGAATATTCCATAAAAACTCCCGAAAAAGCATTAGTATTCACAAATACTCTATTGTCACGGTTTAAAAAATATGCATAAGGCCTTCATTCCTCGTAAAACAGTTTTAAAAAATTAAAAACGCCCGTAATATACGAGCGTTTTTATAAAAATTTAAGGAAGGTATTTTAAAGGAATAAAACGGGAGAGAACAAAATTATTTGCTCATACCCATTTCGGTAGCTTTTCTTATTATGGTTTCTTCGGAAGAAACTTCTTCAAGTTCTTCTCTCAGAACCTCTGTTTCCGTCTTAAGAGCGGACACAGACTCCTCTTTTGCGTTGATATTCTCCTGCATCGAGCGCAGAACACTTGCGTTAATTGCGATAAGCGCGATAATGGTAGCAACAACCAAAGCGTAAAGAGCTATCATAATCTTTCCTTTTGCGGAAATTTTATAGGAGCTTTTTGTTTGCTGATCCTCTTCTTCTTCAAAATCTGCGTTATCGAATGTAAACTGTAAGGTCGTGTCGGAGGGATTTGTATCAACCGCCGCACCGACGTTTACGTTATTATCCATAACGTCGTTATCGGCAAGGTGTTGTTCGATAAACAAACCTTTATCCGTGTAATTGCGCATTAAATCGTTAGATACGGAAGTATCTCTTTGATAAGTAACAGCGTCGGGTTTTCCCTGTTGCTGATATGTTGTTTTATTCTTTTCAAGCAAATCTGCAGTTGTTCCGGTATTGATCATTCCCTCTCTCTCCTTTTATGTCCTATAGTATTATTATTCAAAATAGTATTATTCTTTTTTTGTTAGTTAAAGTTTTTCCGCTATCCTTAGCTTTGCGCATTTGGAGCGCGGATTGTCATTTGTTTCCTGTTCCGAAGCCACAACGGGTTTTTTAGTGATGACTTCTATCACTTGTTTTCTTCCGCAAACGCACACAGGGAAACGTTTATCGCACGTACAAGCAGTTTCAAGATCCTTAAAGCACTGTTTAACGATTCTGTCCTCGAGCGAATGAAATGTTATTATTGCAAGCCTGCCGCCTTTTTTTAAACGTTTAACCATTCCGTAAACACATTCTTTTAAGCCGTCAAGCTCGTCGTTCACTTCAATTCTTATCGCTTGAAAAGTCCTCTTTGCGGGGTGTCCGTCGTGTTGAAACTTTTTGGGTATCGCGTCTATAATAATTTTTACAAGCTCTCCCGTTGTTTCAATCGGCTTGATTTGTCTTTTTTGAACAATCTCCCTTGCTATATTAGCGGCAAAACGTTCCTCACCGTACATGGAAATCAAGTATCTCAGATTCCCCTCGGTATATTCGTTCACCACCGTTCGCGCCGAAAGAGGCTGAGTTTCGTCCATACGCATATCGAGAGGAGTATCTTCGGATAAATACGAAAAACCTCTTTCCTTGTTGTCGAGCTGGTAACTCGAAACTCCAAGATCGAGAAGAAATCCGTCAATCTCTCCGTATCCGTTAGAGGACAAAACTTCGTCGAAATCTTTAAAATTGCTTTTTACGGGAATAAAATTTTCGGAATATTCGCGTAGCCTTTTTGTCGCAAACGCAAGAGCATCGTCGTCAAGGTCTGTTGCTATAAGCTTTCCGTTGCCTAAACGCTTTAAAATTGCCTCCGAATGCCCGCCACCGCCAAGCGTTCCGTCAAAATAAATCCCGTCGGGTTTAATATTCAGTCCTTCTATGCACTCTTTAAGCATAACAGGAATGTGATGAAATTCCATTTATTATTCCTCACAAACCTTGCTCAAGAATTCAAATGTTTTTTCAAGGCCTTCATCGCCGTCGCCGTACAAGCGTTCGGGCGCCCATATCTCGAGATGATTGAACTTACCGACCGTAACGACGTCTTTCTTTATTCCCGCATGCTTGAGTAAGCTTGCGTCAACAAGAATTCTGCCCTGATTATCTTCTTCAACCTCATACAGACTCATAAAGAACTTGGTGTAATACTTCTGTTCGTCTGCTCTGAATTGGTTGGTGCTTGCATATTTGGAAAAAATTTCTTCAAACTGCTGTTGTGTGTAAACGCCTATGCAGCCGTTTACAGAACAACCCATAACGAGCGGACCCTGCATCTGTTGTTTGAATGCAACGGGAATTCTTATTCTGTTTTTAGCATCGAGCTGATGCTTGTAACTGCCGATAAGCATATTCCATTTGTCCTCCCGTTCTTTCTTAGAAAGAGACTTCTCCCTTTCTTCGATAGTATAATATCATATAAACGGAAATAACGCAACTACTTTTGACCACTTTTTAGAATTTTTTTAATTTTTTTGAATAAATTGATACTACAATGACCACTTTCACCCCAAAACAACTTTTACCGACTATAGCCTCCTCAGCTTCTGCAACACTCGCCGACATATCTTGCAAACACCGCAGCGTTCTTTTCCGCCCACTTTCCGACAAAATCAATCGATTGGATATTATCCGCAAACATACCGCTGTTTTCTATGTATATATTGATTTTTTCTATCAATTCTCTTGTCCCGTCAAAGCACTTTTCGGCACCGAAAAGGTTCTTTAACTCTCGCGCCTTAAACAGATAATGGGTGCACCCGAGATATAGAAAATCATACTTTTTTGTTTTTAGGCAAAAGTGGTCACGCGGAACACCCAAATGGTCGGAAAAACACGTTTTTCCACCTTCTTTGCTGCAGTCCGTATAGTTTACTTCTCTTAAAACGTCCGATATTTCTTTTTTTATGCGATAAGTGAATTTTTCATCGTCCGAAAACGGGTCGGTCTCTATATCCGTTGAAAGCCCGGGAAGAGGAAAAAAGTCCAGATTTTTCGTAAGCTCCGGAGCGTTTTTTAATACTCTTTCCACGGTAAAAGGCGTAGCGAGAAAAACTCCCTTTCCGTTAAATCTTTTTACGCTGTTTTCGGTAATTCCTATCTTAAAAATTTTTCGTTTACTAAATGTATCGCCGATGCTTGCGGAAGCCGTGTTGCAGGCAATTACAATAAGTTTTACGTTAAGAGAAGCAAGTTTGATTAGATTGTTTTCCGTCAATGCAGATATTTCCGAACGGGACTTTACTCCATACGGTACGTTGGAATTATCGCCGAGATAAATAAAATCTTCATTAGGAAAAGCTTTAGCCAGTTTATACAGAACAGGCAAGCCACCAATTCCACTGTCAAAAACGCCTATCGGTCTGTTATCCATAAAAAACTCCTTATAAATTAAGTTCTTTATAAATATATTTGAAAAGATACAAAAATATTGTCGATAAAACGTAAAAAATCAATTCAAACACTTGCTTTGTATAAAAAATTATGATAAAATATTATGGCAATAAATTGAAAGATAATTTAAGGAGAAAATAAAGTGCCTAACATTAAATCCGCGAAAAAACGCGTACTTGTTACCGAAAAGAAAAACGCTACCAACAGAAGCGATAAAGCCGAACTCAAAACGGCTATTAAAAAGATGAACGCAGTTATCGAAGCAGGTAACTACGACGAAGCTCTTGCTCTTCTTCCTGCTACTATGTCTATCATAGACGCAGCAGCTTCCAAGGGTCTTATTCACAAAAACAACGCAGCTAACAAGAAGTCTGCTATTTCCAAGAAGGTTAACGCTTTAAAAGCGTAATCATATTTAGCGAAAAAAAGCATTTTAAAAGCCGACGCTATTCATTGCATCGGCTTTTTTGCGTGTAATTTTTAATTAAAAATGTTTCACGTTTCGTATTTATTTCTCGCGAGCCCGAAACGTATAAGTTTTAATGCTACTATTACGGCAAGGATAATATGAACTATACGCAATCCGTATATCACATACTCCGTTGAGGAAATATCGTTTGCATGCCAAACAGAATTAAACCCTATCGCCGCGACAACTATAGTTACAAAGTACAGGGCTATTATATATTTTTTCGTATCGGAAACACGAATATATACAGAAAGCGAGCCAAGTATACACCCTGTAAGCACTGTTGCAAACGAGCGAGGAATACAGTCCCACAAAACGGAAACAATCATTTTATTGAATATATCCGCAAACGAATACTTATTACCTGAAGCGCTGATACCCAAAACATAACCGATTTCGGGTTGCATGTATGAATTATCGAAAAAAAGAACGATATTGTTTATAACGGCAAACGCCGCACCTACAACGGCACCGAGATAACACCCCGTAACCACGTCCCTTATCTTCAGACTTTTTACCATTAAGATAGTAAAAAGAAGCGTAAAGACTATTTCTGCCCCGCCAGATATCAATCCCTCGAGAAGCGTAACATAGCCGCTTACGGATATTACGAACTTAACGCAGAAAAATCTTATGGCAAGAAAAATACCTGCGGAGATAAAAAAGAGAAAGACCGTCATACCTATTCCGATTTTCAAATTCGTATCGAGTTCGTAAAAGAATATCAGACAGACAAACGGAACGAACGTGGCTATAAGCAAACATATTATCGGATACAACTCGTGGAAATCGAAGAAGTAAAAGACAGACAAAAGTATTACAATGGCAATAACGTACAGCGCGGCAATCCTGAGATAAACGTACGGCGACGGAACCTTCTTTTTTATCGAAACGTCCGTTTGTTCCGCAAGCTCTCCTTTTTTATGAATAAACGCGTTAGCCCACATTTCGCGGAAAACGATTTTTCTACGATTTTCAGACTGAGTAAGCGGCGTTTGGTTTTCGCTTATTCTTACCGCAAGCTGTTTGCTCTCTTTCTCTTTTTCGTATTCCTTAACTCTAAGAGAGTTGTTCATTTGTCATCCCCTCCTTTTGCGGGAAGTGATTTTACAGACGTGCGTTTTTTATCAGCAGGCACAAGTAAATTTCCGTCTTTATCGTAAGCGGGAAGTTCCACGAAGAAGTTGCTTCCCTTGTTCTTTTCGCTTATTACGCCGTATTTAAGGTGATGCGCTTCCAATATCGCTTTAACGATAGAAAGTCCTAATCCCGTACCTTTAACGGGTCTTTTATGCGTTTCCGAAGCCCTGTAATATTTATCCCAAATCGTATCGATTTTATCCGCGTCTATTCCCTTACCCGAGTCAATTACCTCGAATAAAATTTTACCCTCGCCGTTGTCGTCAAGGAAAACGTCAACGGTTTTATCTTCTCCCGTGTAATTGATTGCGTTGCCTATAAGGTTGTAAACCACCTGCTCTATTTTCATAGAATCACACAATGAAAACAACCCGGGTTTAATGTGCGCGTTCACGGTATAACCGTTATTTTTGGAAAAATCATAAAACCTGTCTATCGCCGTCTGCGTAAGCGCGGATATATCCACGATCTGAAGATTCAGCCCGTCCATTCCCGATTGAACCTTGGACAAATTAAGAATGTCGTTAACAAGCATCGTCAGTCTGTCGGCTTCGTCTATGATGACCTGAGCATGCTTGTTTCTCTTTTCCTTGTTATCACCGGAAATATCCTTTATCATTTCGGCATATGCCTTAACCATGGTAAGCGGAGTTTTTAGGTCGTGCGTGACGTTTGCAAGAAGTTCTCTTTGAAGCACGCCCGTGCGTTTCAATTCCTCTTTCATATAGTTAAGCGTGTCCGAAAGCTCGCTTATCTCCGAATAACTGTTCGATTTGAATTCTACGGAAAAGTCGCCTTCTGCAAGTTTTTTTGCCGTCTGAGACATTTCCGAAATTGGCGCGGCAACGCTTGAAGCAACCACCGCAGCAACAAAAAACGCGATTACTATAACTATAACCGAAATGTATGCCAGTTGCTTTTGCATAAGCTGCACCATGGAAGAGATTTGCTCTAAAGAGGTGATGATAATAAGATAATAATCGTCACCCTTCTCCTCTTTTGTGTATATCCTTTTTGCAAAAGCGAACAGCTTACCTGTCTTGTTTTCGTTACTCGAAATAGTTCCGCTGTAAGCGAAACTGTTTTTTTCCGTACAAAAAGATTTAACCTGCCCTATTACGTCGCTGTATTCGACGAAAAGCATCTCCATTTCCTCTCTGCCGGAAGGATATGCTTCCGAAGAAAAGCCTTCGCTGCCGCCCTGATAGGAAGCAGGCACTATGATAATTTCATAGTTATTTACCTTTGCGTCGCGCGCTGCCTCCAAAAAAGCGTCGGGGTATTCGTCTTTTTTCGCATATTTCGCCTCGATATCCATTCCGAGAGAAAAAACCTCCGCTTCTATCTGCCCGACGAAAAAGCGTTCCGTAAAGAACACCTGACAAACCCATACCACGCAAGTAAGCGCAAGCGCAAAAACTACGAAATACAGCCATAGGTTATTCTGCAATTTATGAAGCGAAAACCTCATAGAACCTCGAATTTATACCCCATTCCGCGCAGAGTGATTATAAATTTACGGTATTCCTTAAGATTGCTCCTGAGCATCTTGATGTGAGTATCGACCGTTCTGTCGTCGCCGAAGAAGTCGAACCCCCATACGTCCGTCAGAAGTTTTTCCCTCGAAAGAGCTACGCCCTTATTCTTTACAAGATAAAAGAGAAGTTCGTATTCCTTGGGCGTAAGATCCGCTTTAACGCCGTCTACATATACGTTTCTCGCGGTAATATCGATTTTAAGCCCTTCGAAATTGTAAACGTCGGTAGATGTTTCCACCGTCCCGTGTCTTTTGAGAACGGCGTTTATTCTTGCCATTACTTCTTTTGGCGAGAACGGCTTTACAACGTAATCGTCTACGCCGAGTTCGAAACCGAAAAGCTTATCATACTCCTCGCCTCTTGCAGAAAGCATTATCACGGGAATATCCTTAGTCTTTTTAATTTCCTTGACTGCCGAAAAACCGTCGAGTTTTGGCATCATTACGTCCATCAGAACGATGTCGTAATCGCCTTCTTTGCATTTTCGAACGGCTTCTCTTCCGTCCTCGGCCTCGTCGGCTTCATACCCCTCGTACTCAGCGTATTCTCTGAGCACCTCGCGAATCATTTCTTCATCGTCTACTATAAGAATTTTTTTCATATTCAAAATCCTCTCCTTTTCTGTCTTTTATGATAACTCGGTTTTACCCGTATATAAGCTGTAATATTTTCCTTTTTGTTCGATAAGGCTTTCGTGATTGCCTCTTTCGATAATTCTGCCGTTTTCAAGGACCATTATCGCGTCGGCATTTCTTACAGTAGAAAGCCTGTGGGCGATAACAAATACCGTTCTACCCTTCATAAGACTGTCCATACCCTTTTCTATAAGTTTTTCGGTACGGGTGTCTATAGAGCTTGTCGCTTCGTCCAGAATAAGCACCGGCGGATCAGAAACGGCGGCGCGGGCTATAGAAATAAGCTGCCTTTGCCCCTGAGATAAATTCGCCCCATCCGAAACGAGCATGGTGTCGTAACCGTCCGGCAGATGCGAAATGAAATAATCGGCGTTTGCCGTTTTTGCCGCAGCACGACACTCTTCGTCCGTCGCGTCTATCCTGCCGTAGCGAATATTATCCATAACCGTTCCGGAGAACAAATGCGTATCCTGCAACACCATTCCGAGAGAATGTCTTAAATCTGCCTTTTTAATACGCTTTATATCTATTCCGTCGTAAGTAATCTTTCCGCCGTTAATATCGTAAAATCTGTTTATTAAGTTTGTAATCGTAGTCTTGCCTGCACCGGTCGAGCCGACAAACGCTATTTTTTGCCCTTCCTTTGCATACAGACTTACGTCGGACAAAACCTGTTTTTCGGGCACGTACGAGAAATCCACGTCAAAGAACCTGACGTCGCCGCGCAACGGCTCATACCGATACCCGCCGCCCGATAAAGGTTCTTTCCACGTCCATTCGCCTTTTTCTTCTTCAACAATTTTTCCTTCATCGGTTCTGACCGTTTTGACGAGAGTAACGTCTCCGTCATCTACTTCGGGTTTTTCATCGATAAGTTCAAATACCCTTTCGGCACCGGCAAGCGCGAGAAGAATAAAATTGAACTGCTGAGAAATCTGAGATACTCTATCCGAAAATTGTCTTATATACTGCAAGAAAGCTACAAGTATCGCCGTATTTACCGAAGCAACCGCGCCTATAGTAGTTGTAATCGCATAGAAAACATGCGACAGATTGTTCATTATAGGTCCGACTATGTTAGCGTAGATGTTCGCTTTGGTGGAGACCTCGCAAAGTTCGTCGTTTAAAACATCGAATTGCTCCTCCGCCTGCTTTTCGTGGTTAAAAGCCTTTACAACCTTTTGCCCAGCCATCATCTCTTCTATATAGCCGTTTACCTTTGAAAAAACTTTTTGCTGACGGGCAAAATTCTTACCGCTCTTTTTACCTATAACCTTTGCCGTAAAGAATACTATTACGCCGAGTACCGTCACTATAAGAAATAACGGCGGACTAAGGATAAGCATAAACACGATTATCCCGACAAGCGACATAACGGATATAATAAGCTGAGTAATAGAATGATGCAGAAGTTCCCTTACCGCGTCTGTATCGTTGGTATAGTAACTCATAAGCTCGCCGTGCGTGTTTTTATCGAAAAACGAAACGGGCAAGTTCTGCATTTTGTTGAACATATCCTTTCTGATACAGCAAAGAACCCTTACCGAGCATTCGAGCATCAGCCTGTTCATAACGTAATTGGTGACCGTAGCCAACAAATACAATCCCGCGACGGCGATTATAAGCGCCAGATATCTTGCCCAACGTTCGTCTCCGTTTAAAAAACTTTGATCCTCGAGCGTTGCGACAAGCGGCTTTAAGAAAAACGAAGCCACTATTATACTTGCGGAATATATGAAAATAAATATGATTGCCGTTATAAGATATCCTCTGCAATCCTTGTAATAACTAAACAGTCTCGCAAAGGTCTTTAAAGGGTTCTTCGCCCTTACGTTGCCCCCTTTTTCGAGAGTCGAGCGCATTCCTCTTGCCATTATTCCCTACCTCCTTGTTGAGAGTAGAAAACATCCTGATAAATTTCGGAATTTCCGATAAGTTCCTCGTGAGTGCCTACGGCGGAAATTTTACCCTTGTCCATAACCACTATTTTGTCGCAATCCATAATCGAAGCTATTCTCTGCGCGATAATGATTTTCGTGGTGCCGGGCATAAATTCCTTTAAAGCCTTTCTTATCTTTTTATCCGTTGCCGTATCTACTGCGCTCGTGGAATCGTCTAATATCAGAATCTTCGGTTTTTTAAGCAAAGCCCTCGCTATACACAGGCGTTGCTTCTGTCCGCCGGAAACATTTACGCCGCCTTGCCCTAAATCGGTTTTATAACCGTCCGGAAAAGCTTCTACAAAGTCCTTGGCCGCGGCGAGTTCGCAAGCTTCTTTTATCTGTTCGTCTGTGGCGTTCGGATTACCCCAGCGCAAGTTCTCCTCAATCGTTCCCGAAAAGAGCAGGTTCTTTTGCAAAACCATCGAAACGCTTTCCCTTAGCTCGTAAAGAGAATAGTCTTTAACGTTCCGACCGCCGACTAAAACCTCACCTTCGGTCGCGTCGTAAAACCTCGGAATAAGCTGAACGAGGGTAGATTTTCCCTCACCCGTTCCCGCGATAACTCCGACCGTTTCACCCGGTAAAAAATGAAGATTTACGTTTTGCAACGTGAGGTTGTTTAAATCCCCGGAATAGGAGAAATTAACGTTTCTGAATTCTATTTCGCCCGTCTCTACTTTAACGGAAGTATCCGAAGACCCGACGATATCAGGCTGTTCGTTGAGAACTTCGTTTATTCTGCCGAGCGAAGCCTTAGCCATAGCTATCGTTACAAACATAAACGACACCATAGCCAAGGAATTTACTATCTGCGTGGAATAGGTAAGCAAGCTTACAAGCTCACCCTCACCCAAACCGCCATCAAAAATAGACGTTTTGCCGCCGAAAAGGAGTAAAAACACCGTGCAGGAGTACATTACAAGAAGCTGAACGGGAATTGAAAGAGTAAATATCTTTTCCGCGGAAAGCTGAGCTTTTTTAAGCTCCTCCACCGATTTATCGAATTTAGCTTTTTCGTAGTCCTCTCTTACGTATGATTTGACTTCCCTTGCAGCAACGACGTTTTCCTGAACGGATGCGTTCAACCCGTCGTACATCTTAAGCATTTTCTTGAAACGCGGATGCCCTATTTTTATCATAAAAAATATTGCCGCGCCAAGAATCGGAATTGCAAATACAAATATTACGGAAAGCTCCGCATTGATGCGGAACGCCATTATAGCCGCAAATATAATCATAACGGGCGCACGCACAAATAACCTTATTATCTGTTGATAGGTGTTCTGCATGCTCGTAACGTCAGTAGTAAGCCTTGTCACTAGAGACGGCGTTGAATATTTATCCGTATTCTTAAACGAAAAATCCGTCACTTTAAGAAAAAGTTTTCTTCTTAAATTTCTCGCAAAGCCCATGGAAGCGATTGCCGCGGTTCTTCCGGCCATCATACCGAAAAACAAAGAACAGAGCGCCGCACATATCATTCCCGCGCCGAGCGTAATGATAAGGCGTTTGCTATCGGCCATAAGTTCCGCGGGAATAAAGCCGCTTAAAGGAAAATCCGTTTGTCCTTTAAGACCGCCGTCCACTATCGCAGCCATTAAAAGAGGAATAAAAACCTCTAAAGCCACTTCCATTATTATAAAAATCGGCGTCAGAATTGTAGGCAAAAGATTGCCTTTAACGCATGATTTTAAATTATAAAGAGAACTTTTCTTTTTCATATTTCTATAATTTCGTTTTTATAACGCTATTTCCTACTGCACGCGCAACGTACGCCTTACCACCGGAACTAATGGAATAAGCAGCCGTACCGTTTTTAAACACGATAGCCGCGTCGTTTTCCATACAAAAAGCTTCTTGCTTTTCCTGTACCAGAAGTTTATCGAAATCCTCTGCCCTTTCGTTATAATGCGGGCAAGCGAAACCTTTCAAAAAACCAAGTCCGTCGTACACGCTGTATTTATCGCCGTTTCCGCTTGAAAACGAATCTGTATACATTTTTTCGAACCAACATACCGCGCCTGCGGACAGCCCCGCAATTATTACGCCGCGCTCGTAGGCGTCCTTTAAAAGCTTTGTAATGCCGATTTCTTTCCAGTCCGATAACATAAACACCGTATCTCCGCCGCCTACGTATATCATATCTGCAGAAAGGAATTTTTCTTTCAGTTTATCTTCCTCCGTCTTTTTGTAAACGGTCAGAGCGACCTCTGCCTTAATATCGAATACGGAAGTATAAGTCTTTCTGAAAGAATTAAAGTAAGGCATATAATCGTGGCTTGCCGTGCCGAGAAACAGAGCTACCGCACGTTTGTCCCCCGCGCGGGTCTTTGCAAGCATTGCAATATGTTCGTCTATTTTAAGCGTGGTTTTATCCTTTATTTCCCCGCCGCCTATCGCCACAATGACTTTATCGGACATAAAAGGGGCTAAACTCCTACTATGAATCAATATATATATAGATTTATTATAACATTTTACTAAACTTTTTGCAAATATTTCATCGAATAATTACTCGTTTATTTCACGCAATACAACTCGATTTTACAATAATATCCTATCTGCTGCAAAAACACATGAAAAAAGCCGGAATAGCTCCGGCTTTTTTTTGATAATATATAAATCAGTTTTCTTTCTCTTCTTCTTTCGGATTATACTTGACACGCGCCTTAGGATCGCAATCATACTGATCGTCATCGAGAATCCTTATAAACTCTCGAAGGGCGAAAGATTGAGAATTTACATCCTTGCTGACTACAACGCCCGTAGCTCTCAGAGGAAGGGCGGGTACTACGTTGAGTTCGAAAAGCTCTTTCTTTTCAAGTTGCTCGCGAACGTATCTTCTCGGAACGCAAGCTATACCGAAGCCCTCTTTTGCCATCTCGATAAGAAGCTCTACGCTGCCTACCGTAAATTCGGGAACAATATTTACCGACATCGTTTCGAGGAACGTGTTTATTTCCTTTGAAGTCGTAGTTGATTGTTCGAGCATTAAAATAGGATAGTTGGAAATATCTTTAAGGTCTATCACTTTGTCGAAAAGATTTTCGAACTTGCGGTTTGCCACGAAGATATCTTCTACTATACCGGTCTGCCCTGTGCATATTATATCGTCATCGTAAACGGGAAGGTTTACAAGACCTATATCTGCCTTGTTAGATTTTATAAGCGCAATCGTTTCGGACGTGGTACTGTCCTTAAACGTGATGGTTACGTTAGGATAAAGTTCATGGAACTTCTTGACGTACCTCATAAGGAAGTGGGTAATATTCGTATCCGCAGCGCTTATTCTGATACTGCCCGTTGCGATGTTTTTTCTTTCCTTAAATTTTTCTTCCGCATGGTACAACATATCGAGGGCTTGTTCTACTATTTTGAACATCTGCTTCCCTCCGGTATCGGTCAATTCGACCCCGCGGCTGACCCTGTTAAAAAGCTTCCCGCCGAGCTGAGTTTCAAGTTGTTTTATCGCTTGCGAAACGGCAGGCTGAGAAATATATAACTCGTCTGCTGCTTTCGTCAGGCTTCCGCATTTTGCAACGG
>CAKQLR010000024.1 GCA_934254725.1 uncultured Clostridia bacterium
CCCTTATAGCGATTAACAAAACAAAAAGAGATATGCCGCAATCCGCGGTATATCCCCCTTTCTTTTTTATTGAATTTTCCGTCGGGCAAATAGCCGAAGCCGCATAAATACCCGGACAAATATGCGTTATCAGATAACCACCGTGCCGTTTTTGGTACCGACGACCTTGAATATTTCAAGTTCTTCGCCGGTTATAGCGTCGATATACACGAAGTAGTCGGCGTCCTCATACTTGCCGTAAACCTCGTATGCGAGTCTTTCGTCCGTTTCGCCTACGGGAACAATCGCCTTGCGTACAGAACTTACGTCTATCATGCTGACCTTTTCGGTTGCCTGAGCTTCCGTTATCTTTGCCTTTGCTATTTTCCTTTCCGTGTGGTTAAGGAAATATTCGTTAGCCTCTATTGCAGAAACGACGCCGCGTTCCATACAAACGTTAACCTTAACGAGGTCGGAATACACGACTATGCCGTTTTCTTCAAACGCGAAATTGAACTGCGCAACATTGTTGCCGCTCGCCTTCCAGACTACGGTCATTCCGTCAAATCCCGCCTTTTTCACGAAGGATTCGGCTATTTCTTCACAATCGTCCAACGTATAGTTTTCCTTATTGCAATCGTGATAGCAGTTAAACATTACCACGTTTGCACCCTGTTTCGTGAGCTGTGCGTATAAATTTCCGCCATCCGAAAGAGTTGCTTCCACATTGTATGTGGGGATAACGCCGTTAGCGTCGTTGACTACTTTTGCTTCCTTAACCTTGTAATCGGCAAACAGTGCCGCAAACTTTTCAAGGGCTTTTTCGCGGGTAACTTCGTCGCCCGTAAGTCCCTTTGCCGTCTGTCTTTCGAGTCCGTCGGAGAACGGTCCGTCGTAAATCATCTTCGGGTATTCCACCGAAAGATTTTCAAGTTCGCCGAAGCCCTCTATAACGGCATTACCGTCCTCGGGCTTCAAAAGGGAAATGAACGAGAAGTTCGAACCCATTTTTTCGTTTATACCGGCAAGAGTCTTTTGCAGGTTGGAGTTTCTTCTTCTAAGTTCAGCAAGCGTTTCGCGATTTTCCTCGGTAACGCTTCCGCCCTCGGCTATCTTATTCGATAAAGTTTTGGAAAAATCGCCCATTTGGTTTATAAATTTGCTCGTTCCGTATTTGGAAGAGTCCTCGAGAGGGAGTGACTGAAGCTGGCTTTCCGCAAGCTCGCTCTGTATTGCGATGTCCGTAAGCAACTTCTGCTGAGCGGCGGGCGTGGTTGCTACCTGAAGTTTGGAAAGGGCAACGTCTATATTGTCCACGCAACCGGAAAGTTCGTAATACGCTCTTTCGTAGGAAGAACCGAGAAGTTCGTTTCCCCTGCTTATATAGAGGACGTTGAACGTGAACAGCGTACCGAGCAGCAATGTAGCGCAACCGAGCGATATTACCGCCGCAAGCCAGCCGCCTATCCCGCGGGAGCGACCTTCGGATTTTCTTCTCTCTCTTGCCTCTCGCTTTTGCATCTTCAGTATGCGCTTGTTTTCCCTCTTTTCGGAGATAAGCTTAGCTCTCAACTCGGCTTTCTGCCGTTTGAGTTCGGCTCTCGCTTGTTTTTCCTCGGCTATTCTTGCGCGCCTGTCCTCTTTGGATTCGCTTCTGAGTTTGTCTCTGCGAGCAATTCTTTCCTCTCTTTTTCTGAGTCTTTCCGCGGCGAACATTTCGCGGCGCTTAACGGCTTCCGCCTTTCTCTTTTCTTTCGCCTCGGCCCTCGCCTGCTTTCTTTCGGCTATCGCCTTTTGTTTTTCCGCCCTGATTTCGGCAAGGCGTTCCTGCTTTTCTGCGCGGATCTTCGCCTTTAAAAACCTCTTTTCTTCTCTCGAAAGTTTCTTGGGCTTTTCCCCTTTTTCTCTTTTTGTTTTCACTGTCTTTTTATCTGTTTTTTTAGCCGATTTCGCGTGATTTACGGGGTTTTTCTTTGTGACGTCCGAAGCTTTCGCTCTTTCGCCCTTGCCTTTTGCCGTTTCGCTTCCGTGATTATCCCCTGCAATTTTTTCTACTTTTTCAACAGCTTGATTGTTTTCTTTTTTATCCATTTTCTAACCTATCCTCCTTAAAACTAAATCGCGAAAACGTGATTGCCTATAGTTACTACCGTGCGGCGCGAAAGTATCCACTTGTTCGTTGACTTTACGGGGTTGTAGTAATACAAGCTTCCGTAAGAAGGATCCCAGCCGTTCAACGCGTCCTTAGCCGCCCTTATCGAAGTGTTGTCCGGAGCAAGATTGATTTGTCCGTCCGCAACGGCGGTGAAGGCGTTGCTCTGATAGATTACGCCCGAAATGGTATTCGGGAAAGACGGGCTTTTAACTCTGTTTAAAACCACGGCGCCCACGGCTACCTGACCGGTATATGTTTCGCCGCGCGCCTCCGAATGAATAAGTCTTGCGAGAAGGTACACATCCGAGTCGGTGTAATTACTCGAGCCGGAAGTCGTACCCGTTTTGCTGCCCGACGAACTCATACCGAGAGCCTTTAAAGTTTTTTCGCCCACGATTCCGTCGGGTGTAAGCCCGTTTTTACGTTGAAAGTATATAACCGCCTTTTTTGTCTGAGCACCGAAAATTCCGTCTATGGCTCCGTTATAATACCCCCAGTTTTTCAGTTTCCTTTGCATGGTTTTAACGTCGGCGCCCGAACTGCCTTGTCTTAAAGCCGCTTCGATGGCGGGCGCTTCGCTATAAACCTTCGCCGCGATCACACTGCCGCCCGCGACGAAAAACGCGAACACGGTTAATATGACCGCAATGGTATTCTTTATTTTCATTTTATATCCTCCTTCGTGCGTCGCACGATTTTTACAATGTTAGTTTTTTATAAAAACGGCGTTTTATGCGCGATAAAGAGGGTTTTTATTCTAAATCATTTATTCTGCGTCCCGGATGCCCGTTTTCTTGCCCGCCATTTTTCTATTATTTCGAGTATAAGCGATTTGTATTTTATATTACCGTTGCCCTCGCCGAGGAAACAAAGCGGCGGGTATACCACACACCACCAGTTGTCACCTTTTCCTCTGCCGAGCTTTAAAATCAAAGCATCGTAATATCCCTTTTCAAGTGTAAGATCTCCGTACTTCCTTTCGGGGAATTCCTCTTCGGTAAGCGCAGCCCTGCTCGTATACGAAAAACCGTTTTCCTTTAAAATGCCGTCTGCGGTTTTTTCTATCTCTCCGAGAAGCCCTTTAAGCTTTCTCATCAATTCCTCTTTGCTCTTGCTTGTAGCCGCGGCGGGCGTTAAAAGCGCGACGATTTCGTCCTTAACCTTGTACTTTACAGCCTGATCTACGGCATCGTTGGAGTTTGCCCGAACGTGAATTCTGAGATACTCCGCACGGTCGTTTTTATTTTCTCCCTCAAAAAGACCGGAAAAGACGTTTCTGTCCGAATCAGACGAAGAACCCGTCGCGTTACCGTCGTTTCCGCCGAACACCCCGATAAATAAAGTTATAAGTATTATGCTTATGGCACACAAAGTTATGCATATTTTTTTCATAGCTTTCTCCCTTTGGCGGCTGCCCGCCCGAACTCAAAAGTTTTTACAATTTAATTCTTGCCGATAAAAACGCAATGTATACTTTCACGATAAAAAAAATACTTTCATTTTCAATTTACCCTCACAAGAAAGCTTTTTCCTTGAATTTTTTCGGAATATATGTTAAAATTATAAATAAGGCTTTATTATTTACCGCCGACAAGCGAAAAAGGACGGAAGCCATAAGGAAGAAGCAAGGAGAAAGAGCTATGAGCGTTATAACCGAAAAACTTAAACTTTTGCCGGATAAGCCGGGATGTTATATAATGCTCGATAAAGACGGAGAGGTTATTTACGTAGGCAAAGCCAAGGTTCTTAAAAACCGCGTCCGTCAGTATTTTCAGAACGGTCCCAAGAACGAAAAGACGACTATGCTCGTTTCCAACATAGCCGATTTTTCATACGTTATAACAAATACAGAAATAGACGCCCTTTCGCTTGAAAACAATCTTATAAAAAGGTATAAGCCGAAGTACAACATTCTTTTAAAGGACGACAAGCAGTACCCATATCTGCGCATAGATTTAAAGGAGGACTTCCCCACTTTTTCGATAGTAAGAAAAATCCGCAAGGACGGCGCGAAGTATTTCGGTCCGTTTATGGGCGGCGTTCCCGTTGCGGACGTACTCGAAATTATTTACGCCTGCTACAACCTGAGAAGATGCACTTCGTCCCTCGACAGAACAAAACCGAAAAAAGAATGCCTTAATTATCACATCAAGCGTTGTTTAGGACCTTGCGCAGGGTATTGTTCGTACGAAGATTACAGAGAAAAAGTCTTTCAGGCGATCGACTTTCTGAACGGAAACGATAACTCCGCGGAAAAAATTCTCGCAAGAAAGATGATGGCGTTTTCGGATAACGAGGAGTACGAACTGGCTATGTCCTGCAGGGACAAGCTTCGCATGCTCAACAAAATAAAGCAGCGCAGAATCACTTCACTCAACAGATTTATAAACGCCGACATAATCGGCATTACCGGCAACGGAATTTATCAGGTGGTGACCGTTCTCGTAACCCGCAGCGGAAGAATGCAGGGCGCAAAGTACTTCACGCTGGAAACGGGTATGGAAACGGACGAGGACGCGCTTTCCTCATTCATCATGCAATACTACAAGCAGGAGACGGGCGTCCCAGACGAGATTATTCTCAACATAGAATGCAAGGACTCGCCCATGCTCGAAAAAATACTTCGGGTGGAAGTAGGCAAACTGGTGACCATTTCCACACCGAAACAGGGCGAACGAAGAGAACTTGCCCTTATGGCAGAGAAAAACGCCGTGGAGTATCTTGAAAAATCGGTGGATAAAATCAAACATAAGGACGATATGACCGTAGTTGCCTGCGAAAGGCTGAAAGATATTTTAAAGCTTAAAGAATACCCGAAGCGAATGGAATGCTACGATATTTCCCACATAAGCGGCACGGATAAAGTAGGCTCTATGGTGGTATTCACGGACGGCGTTCCCGACCGAAACAACTATCGCCGTTTCAAGATAAAAACGGTTGAAGGCAATAACGACTTCGCCTGCCTGCAGGAAGTTTTAAAACGCCGTTTAGATAAGCTGGGCACAAGCGAAGAAGAACATTTCGCCCGCCCGAATTTGATTATAATCGACGGCGGAAAAGGTCAATTATCTGCGATAAAGGAGGTTTTTGACGAACGCGGCTGCACGATTGACCTTATCTCTCTTGCAAAGAGAGATGAGGAAATTTACACCGTTTCCGATGAGTATCCGATAGTCCTCGACAAAAAGGATTACGTGCTCAAACTACTGCAACGAATACGCGACGAAGCGCACCGCTTCGCCATAACTTACCACAGAAGCATACGTTCAAAGCGAATGCTCTCCTCCGCACTCGACTCCATCGAAGGCATAGGCGAAAAGCGCCGCAAGCTTTTAATAAAGAAGTTCGGCACGGTAGATGAAATCAAAAAAGCGTCCGTAGAAGAGCTTATGCAGGTGGATAGCATCGGACTAAAACAAGCCGAAAACATTAAAAAATACTTCGAGGAAGATTCTTGAATGAAATACAAAATGCTGGTTACCGATTTTGACAATACCTTGCTCAGAACCGACCATACCATACTTGACGAAACCTGGAAAACCATTAAAGAATTTGAGCGCCGCGGCGGCAAATTCGTAATCTGCACGGGCAGAATGTTGAGCACCGTTCTCATAACGGTCAAACCTTTCGACCTTCACGGCGAAATCATAGCCTTTCAGGGCGGCGTGGTTGCCGACCTCGATACGGGCGAAATTCTGCTTAAAAAATACGTCGATCATAACGACGCCATGTCTCTTTTAAAAGAACTCGAAAAAGCGGGCTACTACATACAGGTCTATTCCGACGGCGATTATTTCGTAAACCGCTTTACAAAAAGAACTCAAAGATACTACGAAGCCAACGCACACCTGATGCCTATCGTCATTGGCGAAAACGTATGCAACTACGTTGAAAAAAACAACCTCAAGCTCGATAAAATCGTGTTCGGGATTGACGACGACGGCTTGGTTACCTATGACGAAGTTCAACCCGTAATGTCCGCTTTTTCTGCGAAATACGCGGGTAAATTGGTTTTTAACTCCTCAAACACGCTTCTTATCGAAGCCGTTTCGGAAGGCTGCACCAAGGGCGAAGCGGTGGAATTCGTGGCAAACAGAAACGGAATAAAGCAAGAAGAAGTCATCTGCATGGGCGACGCGCTCAACGACGCAAGTATGATAAAATGGGCGGGCTTAGGCGTTGCCGTCGGTAACGCCACGGACGACCTTAAAGAGCTTGCGGACGAGATAACCGTCTCCTGCGACGAAGACGCCGTAGGCTATATCATAAAGAAATACTGTTTATAAAAACCCATTTAACGCGCGTTTTACGCGACTTTTTAATTCGGAGGCGCTATATGAGCGATTATATTGTAAACGTTACCGCAGAAGATTTTGCAAAAGCACTCGACCTGACCATTATGGAAAAAGGAAGAGGTATCGTTCCCCTTTGTTCAAGAAACATAATCCGTCCGGGCTTGCAATTCACGGGGTATTTCGAGCATTTCGACCACAACCGTATCCAGGTCATAGGTATGGCGGAGCACGAGTATATGAACGGCATGCCCATGGATTTTACGCTCAGCGTCTTTACCGAGCTGTTCAGGCGTAATATCCCCTGTCTTATTATTTCGAGGGGGCTTGGCATAAAGCCCGAAATTCTTAAGATAGCAAAAGATTACGGTTGCCCGGTTTTCGGTTCACAGCAAATCACCACACACCTTATCAACCAAACGTACAGCTATCTTTCCAGGCTTCTCGCCAAAGAAACTATGGTTCACGGCGTCCTCGTGGACGTTTCCGGCGTGGGCATTCTGCTTGAAGGCGACGCGGGCATAGGTAAAAGCGAAATTGCTCTGGAACTTATAAACAGAGGGCACCGCCTCGTCGCGGACGACTGCGTTATAATAAGGCTCATAAACGAACATCTTTCGGGAACCGCACCCGAAAAAATAAGAAACTACATGGAAATCAGAGGGCTGGGTATAATTAACATTCAGACGATGTACGGCCCTGGTTCCGTCAGAATGGAAAAAGGGATAGACATAGTTGTCAAGCTCGAACGTTGGGACGAGAAAAAGGAATACGACCGCATAGGCGATATAGATTTCACCGAAAATATTCTCGGCGTAGAAGTATTTAAACTGCTCATCCCCGTAACGCCCGGCAGAAACATCCCCACCATTATAGAAACGGCGGCTAAAAAGTACAGACTAAAACAAGTAGGCTACGACGCCGCGCACGAACTCCTCGGCAAAGTTTTAAAATAACAAAATATCGCCGGGCGGGTAAAATTCCGTGCGGCAGTGTGTTCAATAATTACATTCCGATAATACAGAGAGAAAAATTATGTTAAGCGAATTGACGAAGAAAAAGAACATTGAAAGCTTTTCCCTCTCCGCCGAAAACAGAACGGGCGAAAAAGGAAAGGGCGGAATGGCGAAACCGGACGGAGGAAACATATCTATCCCCGCACGGGAATTAGGTCAAGGCTGGAAAGTAAGCCCCTGTCTTGCCGTTCCGAAAGGAGAAAAGGTAGTAATTGCCGACGTAACAGGGCAGGGAGCAATTAAACACATATGGATTACCGACAACGCCGTTGCCGGCAGGCTTTTGATATTGCGCATATACTTTGACGGGTGCGCAAAACCTGCGGTAGAAGCGCCTTTAACCGACTTCTTCTGCAATGCGGATTATAACGAATACCGACAGATAAGCAGTCTGCCAATCTGTTTTAACCCGAAAAAGGCGATGAATTGTTACTTTGAAATGCCCTATTTCAAAGGTTTCAGAATAGAAATCGAAAATCTCGGCGAGGACTGCATGGTCTACTACCAGATAGATTGCGAAAGAAAAACAATAGACGCAGACAGTTTATATTTCCACGCACAGTTCAGGCGTGTAAACCCGCTTCCGTACAAAGACGTTTACATTATTTTAGACGGAATTAAGGGGCAGGGACATTATGTAGGCACCTATCTCCACTGGGGAGTAAAATCCAACGGCTGGTGGGGCGAAGGCGAGATAAAATTCTATATCGACGGCGACAAAGAGTTCCCGACGATTTGCGGCACGGGCACGGAAGATTACTTTTGCGGAGCCTACAATTTTGACGTAAACGGAAAATATACAGAATTCACAACACCCTATACGGGTCTGTCGAAAGTCGGCGCGACAGACGGCACCTACCGCGCGCAGAGATATTTCGATATGTATCGCTGGCACATTACCGATCCCGTTTATTTTAAAAACGACCTGAAAGTTACCATACAAGCACTCGGCTGGAGAAGTAACTGCAGATACCTTCCTTTGCAGGACGATATATCTTCGGTGGCGTACTGGTATTCTGATACTCTCGGCGACGATTATCCCCCTTTCCCCTCTGCGGACGAACTTGAAATAATCTGAAAAACGCAAAACACCGCTCTAAATTTTAAAATACAGAACAGCCTCCCCGATTGCTACGGAGAGGCTGTTTTTAATTAGCTCGGCAAAAACCGAAACCGTTAAGTTAATCGCTCTTTAATTTTTTGTTACATTGCTTTTATAAGAATCTTTTGCTTCCCCTTTTTTAATTATGCTTACAGGTACATCCGGTTTTAAATAATCCTGATAATATCCTGCATAATATATTTTTTCACTATCCAGTCTAAAACGTATAACGTTATAGGAATACAGCTTACAACACGAAGTCCTCTAATGCGGTCAATTATTCCATCGGTAACTATAAACAATTTTCCGTCAAACGGATAAACAGCCATAATTCGACTTATTCCCTCGTAGATTTTATTTCCTTCTTTAAAAGTCCGCCATATCCTACGAATTCTGACATATGTTTCACTTCTTTCCCGCATGAAATTATTATCAATATATAGTGTTTTATTTTTGTAATTTACAATATAATCGCTATAAGTTTTGCCGTCTATTTTATAATCATACTGTATGTTCATAACAGAGCCATTGAATTCTACTTCACCTTCAAAATGATAGACTGTTTCTATCAAAGGATCATATACTATAAGTTCATATCCCTCACATTCAATCGGAATCTCGTTCATCTTTTCTGTTAAAAAAGCGGTAGAACCATCGTCGAAAGGATTGGGATTGCAACCGCTTAATTTAAATATCGTGATTATAATAATTATTATCTGTGTTATTATCTGTGCCGTAGTTCTTGTTGAAATTTTCATTTTAAGCCTCCTTTCATATGTTTACGCATATAAGACTTAAAAATCGGCAAAAGTGTGACATAATAATGCAATTTACAGGGCAGTTCCTTTTTCGGGCACGGTCAGCTTCGACACGTCAACGCCTTCCAGCTTTAAAAGTTTGATTTTTTTATCTATACCGCCCGCATAACCGGTTAAGCTGCCGTTCGTACCGACAACTCTGTGACAGGGAATAATAAGCGATATCGAGTTATGCCCGACCGCACCGCCTACGGCTTGCCCCGAAACTTTTTTGCCCGTCTCCTTTGCTATTTGCTTTGCTATATTTCCGTAAGTAGCTGTTTGCCCGAAGGGGATTTCAAGCATAATTTCCCATACGCGCTTTCTGAACGGCGATATTCCGTCCATATTTAGCGGCGGAGTAAAATCCGGGGCTTTGCCCGAAAAATAAATATCCAGCCATTTTTTCGTCTGCGCGAATATCGGCAACTCTTTTTCGGTATAATCTTCCGAAAGGTTGTCCGCAAAATATTTTTGACCGTCAAACCACAGTCCTGTAAGTTCTTTTCCGTTGCTCGAGAGAGTAATTCCGCCTACGGGCGAATTGTATTTGCTTATGTAAAACATATTTTAACCTCCTACCGTTTCTTGCCGACCGCGGGCACATAATCTTTCAGCCCGGGTATCGCGCCGCCCGCAATAGCCCATAAATACAGACTTGCAACGCTGCAACAGGGTGAAAATTTACGGCGGTACTTTTCAAATAACTTTTTATCTATTTTCCTGTGGTGATAAAGCATGCGAAGCCCGCGCAATATCGCTAAATCCCCGTAGCTAAAAACGTCCGGGCGCTGCAAACAGAACAACAGAATCATTTCGGCAGTCCAGACGCCTATACCCTTCAGGGCGGCAAGTTCTTTTATCGCCTGTTCGTAGGGCATATTTTCGACCGCATTCAAATCAAATTCCCCCCTTTCTGCCTTCCTTGCAAAATCCTGTATGTATTCGGCTTTCCTGAACGTCATACCGAAAGACTGCAACTCTTCTATACTTGCATTTGCTATAGAACGGGCGTCAACCACGCCGAATGCCGTCCTCATTCTCTGCCATATAGTCGCCTGCGCTTTCGTAGATATCTGCTGCCCGATAATATGGTGCACTACGGAAGAAAACAAATCCTCGTCCGTCTCTCTTTATATATGCCCTATTTTATCTATCGCTTCGGCAAGGCATTTGTCTCTCGATTTCAGATATTCAGTTTCCCTTTCTCCGTATACGAAATTTGCCATAGGTATTGACTTCTCCGCTTATTTCATGTTATAATCATATCATAAAAACATAAAATCGTCAAATAAGGCGGCAAACATCAACGAGGGGAAAAATATGAAAAATAAAACATTGCTATACCTTAACAGAGTATTAGCGTTTATAGCTTTTCTTGCCACCTTCGGAAAAATATTTTACGAGTATGGAGTTCATCGAGGAATTGAACAAATGTTATTTGATCATTACGGAATTGAGCATGCCTACATGGGCGATTATACAATGCTATTTGTATTTGCGGCATTTTATTTGGCATTGCTGATCATTTCTCATTGGTTTGTCGGCGCAGTGTTTTATTCTAAAAAGCCATATATTATCGCCGCTATCATATCTGCTGGGTTTATAATTCTTATGTGGGCAGTATTCGGGTTAGTATATTTATTAGGCGACAACGTGAAATTTGCGGGCGATACGCAGGATATCATTTATTTATGCATTATTACGGTTGTTTCGCTTGCGATAGGTTTCATATACTTTTTATCAGCACTTAAATTTGAGAAAAATCAAATATAAACAAGCGGCGTCGGCATAACTGTTATTATATTAAAGATATTTTAAATATGCAAAAAGCACGTGCAAATTTGCTTGAACAAAAATGCACGCGCGAAAGGTTTACTCTTTGGGTTCCGTTCCTGCCCGATAAACAAAAAACTCTATACCTCGTAAAGGTTGAGAATTGCGTTTTTCTGTTTCTCGCTAAGCTTACCGAGGTATGCTATAACCTCTTTATCCTTTTGATATGCGGCAAGGTCCGAATAGAAAAATTCCTCCGGCGTAACCCCGCAAACTTCTAAAATTTCAAGCAACGTGCCGAGGCTCGGCTCAAAACCGTGCGTAGATTCCATCTGGTTTATATACGCAGGGTTTTTATTTATGGCAAGGCTCAGCGCGCGGGCTGTTATCTTAGCGCGCGTTCTTATTATTCCGATTCTGTTTATTATTTCGTCGCGATCCATTACAATCTCCTTTTCTATATAATTTTACCCCCGATTTTCACTTGACATATTATTTGTTACTATGTATAATTAGCTATATAATAATACTTTATTGTGTAGCACATAGTAATATTTGCTTTTATAGCCTTTCACATAATAAAGTAAAGAAAAAGGAGGTGCGAGGTAAAAAGAAAGGCGCTTAAAAAAAATTAAATCAATTCTAAAGAAGAAGGAGGAAAAAATGGAATTTATTTTAATTTTGGTTTTTGTTGCAGTAGTTGTTGTAGGTATCATAGTTTACAAAAAGATTATGACGAGAGGTAAAAAGTGTCCGTTCTGCGGGGAAAAATATGATTCAAGCTGTATAGAGAATGCGGAAGTCGTTTCAAAATCATACGGCGGAACTTCAAACTATACCAACCCCACGCACAGCGATTACACCGACGTTAAGGTTACGCTGGTCTGCAAGAAGTGTAAAAAGAAACACACGCAAACCATCACCATTCGCAGCAAAAACAGCGAAAGATATCTTGACTCGCACGTAAAACAGTATTTTGACAAATAAAACCATGTCAAACGTATTAACCGCAGGAAGCCGACTGCTTCATCTTGCATACGACGGCGACGCGTCGGCTTTTAATGACATTAAAAAACTTTTCTCTTGCGAAAACGATGACGACAGGTCGATAGAAATCGCCGCCGAGTTTTCCGAAGAGTTAACGAATGCGCCGAATTCTGATTATTGGACGGGCAAAGAACCCGTACGCGATTTTTTACTCAATTGCGAATACACCCTTTATTATATAGGCAAAGGGGCAATGAAATATAAAAATCCGTCCTGCATGTTCGGGCTTTCCTACTCGTTGTTTGTAGGGCTATGGCAACCTGCCGACGAGGAAAAAGCGTACGCATATCTGGAAGCCGCCGTAGACGGCGAAAGCCCCTCTGCCATGGCGTTTTTCGGCTCGCTGATTTACGAAGGAGTAAATTACGAGAAGAACGCCGAACTAGGCATCGATTATATGGAAAGAGCCGTAGAAGCAGGCAACAACGCGCCGCTGAACATCCTTGCAAATTACTATCAGAATATTCAGCCCGATTACGAAAAAGCCGCCTATTACGCGCATAAACTGCTTGAATTGAATAATCCGAACGCCTATTATCTTCTCGGTACGGCGTACCTGTACGGCGAAGGCGTGGAAAAAGATTTGAACAAAGCTTGCGAGTATCTTACGAAAGGGCTTCCGTTCGACGAAGGGAACGGACATTTGAAACCGAACTCTTACAGGCTTGCTCTTCTCGATTGTTACACCGAACTGCAAGCCGAGGACGGCGAAAACAATTACGCCGAAAAAGTGCGCAGTATAGTGGACGAACTGGTAGAGCGAGACGACAAAGACGTATGTTTCTATCTTGCACTCTTCCATGACGAGGGGGCTTTCGGCTATCCGAAAGATCCGAATCAAGCCGTTTATTACTATACGCAGTGCGTAAATAACGATTGCGCCGCGAAAGATTTTGCGGCAAAACGCGCGGAAGAATTGAGTTATTCCTTAAAAGAAGCAAGTAAAACGCCACTTCCCGACGAAGAGGCGGATTTGCAAAGCGCGGAACAAACGCCGGGTGACTTCGATAAAGAAATTAAAACCTGCTCATCGGTAAAAGTTAAAAGCCGTCAGTCGACCGGAGAATGCGACGCCGAAATAAGGTACAAGAAAAAGAAGAAAAAAATACTTTACGTAACCTCTTACGTTCTTCTCGTTCTTACTATAGCCATGCGTTTTTTGATCCCGCTCATTCCGTGGGCACCCATTGCCGAAGGGGTTTTCAAATATTCGTACGCTACTACGGCTATTTTATTCTGCCTGCTGAGAATAAAAGACGGCAAAAAAGGTTTTATAGCCGGGCTTTTTATCATCGCCGGTTTGGTTGTTGCGGATTTCTTTTTCCTGACGCCGGCAAAAGAGGACTTCGATTATAACTACGTTCTTCTGCCGATATCCGTTGCCGCTTCTATCGTAATGTTCTTTATTTGCATGAACCGCATTACGATGCAAACCTGGGGCTGGTACGCGTTTTGTTGCCTGCTTAGCCTTGCTTTCGTGGCGTTGGGGCTGCTTATTGCGGTTGTTATAGCGGGGCTTATTATCGGATTTGTCGGCTCGGGCATCGAACGTTCCGCAAGCAGACCGAGCTCTTCTTCGTCCGGCAGCACTCCGTCCGTAAAAGATCAGGCAGTCGATATTGCAAGGTACTACAATGCCGACGCAATTTATAACGACAACGGGCAATGGTATATTACCGATTCCTTGGGAAACTCAACCGCCGTAGACGTATGCGTCACCGAAGACAGGTACAATACCCACTTTAAATCTTCGGACGGAAAATCTTACGTTGTTCCTCATAACACGGTAAGCTCGGACGAAATCTATTTTTAGCCGCCCGCTTTACACGCACGAAAAACTTAATAAATGCCCTTTTTCGAGCATTAACGCGGCAAAATTAAAATTACTTTATCAAAAACATTCAACACAAAAACGACCCGCAGACCGAGTTTTATATGTCAGCGGGTCGTTTGTTTTGCAATTATGGTTTTTACAATAGACCGAATTTTTGCAAAAAACAAGAAACTGTATCTTTTTCATTTGATTTTTTATTTTCTAAGTAGTAGAATAAAATTATAGGAAATTATCTTTATTTTCGAGGTGAAGCGGTGAAGGAATCGAAGATAAAAAAAATAAAGCTCATGTATTGGCTGCCGGCGCTCGTTCTGGCTGTAGGCATAGCGATCTTAAGCCCCGTAGCAAAGCTTATAAATACCGAACATTATAACAATATACACCAGAGAACGAAATTAAACGCCGTAACTTATTCTCAGCAAATGATAATGCGGCTAAAAGAAGTCTCCGCAATAACTGCGGCAATGGAGCAAATAGTCATCAACGATAACGGCGAAGTCAAAAATTTTGAAGTCGTTGCGAAGAACCTTATAACCGACGATATTCAGTGCGTTCAACTGGCGCCGAACGGCGTGGTGAACAGAATTTACCCGTTAGAGAACAACGAAGCGGGAATGATAGATCTTCTGAACGACCCCGAACGAGGAGAAATTACGAGATACAGCAGAGATCATAACGAAATTGTTATGCAGGGTCCGTTCGAGCTTAAACAAGGCGGCTTCGGCATAGCCGTGAGAAACCCCGTTTATCTTTCGGAAGAAACCACCTCGATGCAACCGGAAAACTTCTGGGGTTTTACTATAGCGATAATTAAAGTCCCGAAAATCTTCGAAGATTCCGTAAGTGCATTATCCTATTTCGGCTATGACTACATTCTAACAGCAAAGTCAGAAATAACGCAGGACAACGAAGAGTTAATCCTGTCAACAAAGCCTGAACTCGACTCGCCGGAAACTTACTCCTTTGTTTTCGGGTGCACTAAATGGACGCTTGAAGTTACACCCGCAGGCGGCTGGAACGAAAACAATAACACCGTTATCGTCATTATTACCGGCGTTATACTGATATTGCTTATTTCTTTTACCATCCTGCTTATTTTGATTATACAGCAGAACAACTTCAAAAACAAAACCCTCGCAACGATGGACCCGCTTACGGGGCTTCTGAACAGGGCGGGCGAAAGACGCGCCATAATGACTTATTTTAAAAAACACCCCGACGAAACGTGCGTAGGCGCGGTACTCGACATAGATAACTTTAAAGTAATCAACGATTTATACGGGCACGCCGTGGGCGACGCCGCGCTTAAACATCTGGCGAAAGCCCTTGAAAACACATTCCCTTCCGACACCATAATAGCCCGCGTCGGAGGCGACGAATTTAACTTTATTCTGAAAAATACGACCATTGATTCCGCTGCCGAAAAAATTAAAGACTTCGCTTCGACGGAGCGTTTGTTCCGTCACAACGGTACGGACTATACGTTCACAATTTCTATCGGCTACTCGGAATACCCTACACAGGCGAAGAATATTTCCGAACTGTCGGTTTGCAGCGACGTCGCTTTGTACGAGGCAAAACTTCGCGGCAGAAATTGTTGCGTGGCTTATGACGAAAGGTTCCTTAAACGGCGCCGTTTCGAACTCGGCTTTGCGTTAAAAGATATTTCCGAAAATTTGCCGAGCGCGTTCCTGATCTACCGCGCCGACGTAAAAGACGACACCATGCTGTTCGCCAATAACGAAATGATAAAACTTGCCGGATGCCGAGATTTAGAGGATTTTATGATTTTTTGCGGCAGAAAGTTTTCAAATCTGATCCACCCCGACGAACGCAAAACAGTAGAAAGCAGTATATGGCGACAGATAAATACCAAAAGCGACGGGGCGAACGATTACGTAAAATTCCGCCTTGCCACAAAAAGCGGCGAATACAAACAAGTTTTCGACCACGGCAGAATTGTGGACAGCGTTAACTACGGCAGAGTGTTCTACGTTTTAATTATGGATTCGAAATTTATAGAGTCCCATTTCGAATAACTCTCATTTAAACAGATTGCGAAAAAACAAAAGTTCCTTTGCATTGCAAATGCTTTGCAAAGGGACTTTTCATTTACTCTTCATAGCAAAAAATACTGCCTTCTATTCCCGGCGGGACGGGATACTCACCGACGGGTCCCCTGTGCCCAACGCCGATACCGTTTAAGAATTCTATACAAACCGACGAATCTTTTTCAACCTCCGCCGGAACGCAAAGCGAAACTGACAACCTGTAATAATCGTTAAGCCTGTGTTCGTACACCGTTTTACCGTCTGCCGTTATTACGCAATCGCCGTTTGTTTTCGGAATACGGATATAGTATTTACCTTTCTTTAATTTGAAAGAATAAACATTTTCGGATGTCTTTGCCTCTTTTGCTTCAATGCAAAAGCACAACTTCTTTTCCTCACAAATATCCAGATAATGTGCGAAAAAGGCGGCTTCTTCTCTGTATTGCTTTGCTGCGGCACGCATTTCTTCTATTCGGGAAACCTCCGCAGGCGCGAGATTTTCAATCTTTTCCGTGCACCCGAACACAGTCAACTTACTATCGTTTTCTTTTAATAAAATATTGTTTCCGTTAGAATAAACAAATGAAATAACACCGTTTACATCATCGGCAAATACAGACGGGCGTGTATCCTCTGCCGTTAGTGATATGCCTACGTTTGAAATATAAAGCCCGTCTATATGTCTTAAGAAAAACGCGCAGGCAGGCAATGCACCGTCAAAATGGCTCGCCTCGGGATATTGTTCAAACACGTCCGCAAATTCCAAAGCCGCATAATTCGGTCTTTCTTTAAATTCTTCGCGCAGGACAATCGTTATATCTGAAATTCTTACGTTTTCTATTTTATTCAAATACGTTCCGGATACCACCGACCCCGCCACAAAGTATTTATCCCTTTCGGCACCGAAGTGTTTATAATCGTTCTCCGGCATAACTATATTCATACCGGAAATCGAAATATTGCGAATTTTCCCGTGTGCGGGAATGGCGCTTCCGTCGGCATAACTCATTTTAAAATTGTTAAGCGTAATAAAAAACGGCCGCACGACGTCTTTCATCGTGCAATTAGAAACAGATATATTCTCGTAAATACCCGGGCCGCATTCCTGAATTTTTATGCCGTCGTAACATTTGTCGAATACGCAATTTGAAATCGTTATATTGTTCATATCGCATGAAGATTCGACCCCTAATCTTATTCCCGACCACCTGCTCGAAATAACGCAGTTCGTTACGACAAGGTTTTTAACAGGAGATCCGGCGCAGGCTTTCGGAGAAATCGCGTCGTCACCGGTTTTTAAAAAACAATCGGAAACGATCAGATCTTCCCCGCCGTCAAAATCAATTCCGTCGCCGTTGACGCTGTTCAAAGTGTCTATCGTTACGCCGGAAACCCTTACGCGAGTACTGTTCTGCGAAAAAATCGCATACATACCGCTGTTTTTTAAACTTACTCCGCTTATTTTAACATTATTGCATTCATACAGGTTAATAAGGAACGGCCTCGTCTTATAAGGGTCGTCGCCGTTCGGAAAAAACTTTCCGTACTCCCCTCTGCCGTCGATTATTCCGTTGCCCGTAATGCCGATACTTTCACACTTTTCGGCAACGATAAGGGAATAATACCACTCCATTTCCACATTGCCCGCATCGTTTGCAAAACGCGACCTGAGCGTGCTGTGTCCGTAATCTTTTATCTTTGCCGAACCGTAAAGAACGGCTCCGTCCTCAAGATATAATTCGACAAAAGATTTTAAATAAATAGTGCCGATCTCATACTTACCGGCGGAAATCACAACTACTCCGCCACCGTTTTCGTGCACCTTATCTATGGCTTGTTGAATGTCTTTCGTTGCTTGTTTTTTACTGTTTTTTGTCAATACTACTTTCATTTTCTATATCGAAAATTATCTCTTTATATTCGAATGCGCTTAGATTTAGGGCATATTTTGTATTTTTTATAAATACGTTTGCGGTTGTGTCCGTTCTATGCCCGTTAAAAAGTCTCACCCTTACCGTGTTGTTTTCTACAGAGCAGAACGTGACGGTCACAAGCGGATTATCAACATAAAATTCTCTTCTATTTAAACCTCCCTGTCCGCCGGGGAAACAAGCCACGGCGTACGGGCGAATATTGAATTTCATAGCTTCGGCAGGTAATATTTTTTCAATTTTTTGCTTGCTGCCTTTTAATATTCTGAAAGAAAAAGAACGTTTGCCCTCGTCTATCCGGCGAACATATCTGTCGGTCGGGACGAGCGGTCTGTCGTTTATCGGATGAGCCGAATACGCAGCCGTTCTGAGAAGCGAAATATCGGCGTACCCGTCATCCACGCTGACGCCGCACGCACTCTTAGTCAAAACGGCAACAGCTTCAGTCTCTCCGTACCTGACCAGATACCTTTGAACGGGTATTTCGTTCTTCCCGGAACCGAAAACTTCCTCGCCGAACATCGTTTCTACGCGGGTTTCTCCCACAACGTCAAACGGCACTCTTATTTTTATCAAACGGTCTTTTTCTAAGGTTATCGCGTCGATATCTACATCGACGCAGTCCTCGGATTTATACAATTTATACCTGGCGATTATGTAATCCGTGCCGGATTTTAACAGCTGTTCTACTTCCGTAAATACTTCTCCGTCCTCTGTAATTCTCTGCGAAGCAACAGGTTTGTCGCTGCCGAAGAATTCGCCCGTCTCCCGCTCGCTTGCGAGGACGTAATCGCTTTCGAATTCACCGAGTTCGGTCAGGCTGTTTAAATCCATAGCCCATGGATCGGCATTCGTTTTCTTCTTGAAAAATTTAAACCCGCCCAGCTGTGCGAAATCGTCCGTCGAGCAGCTTACGGCTTCTTTCTTTTCTACCGGCATAACGCGCTCTTTAAGCGAAAACCTGTTTATCGAAAAAGGCCTTAAAACGCACGAAAACACCACTCTTTTCATCCAATCGAGGTTCAGATTGGACGAAGCCTTCACCAACTGACAAGGCAGGGAATTTCCGTCGGAATCTTTAACCTCGAAAACCGTTTGAGTGTCGTCCGACCAGTTCTGGAATTCAAGACAGACATCAACGGTGACCGTCTCTTTTACTTCCGTCGGGAACGGGTTAAACACGCAAACGGGATATTCCCCTTTTTCTGCCTTTTTTTCGTTTGCGGTGAGCAAAAAGAAATACTTTTCTTTTAACTTTCGCGCTTCTGCAATCCCGCCGGATATTTCGTTTAAAGCGTAATCTTCAACTTCGGGAATTGCAGAGCCGGGCAGAATATCGTGGAACGACGTGGTCATAATTACTTTTTCGATATTTTTGAATTTGTCATCGTCGTTCACAGCCCCGCCGCCGAGAAAATAAGCAAGCTTCATTGCTCCGGCAAGAAACAAAGCGTTTTCAAGTTCCCTGAATTTCTGCTTTACCGTCACCTGTGAAGTATAACACCCAGGCATACAGTGCAGCAAGCCGCCTTTCTTTTCGCTTTCAAAAGATATATTATCAAACGCTTCTTCGGGAAAAGAATGAATTATTACATCAGTCACAGCTTGCAACACTTTAATATCGGATAAATCCACTTCGCTCGCCCCGCCGCCGTGGTTGCCTACGCCCCACAGCAAAATATCGTTTTTTAAAGTCGTTGAGGAGGACAGTTTTTCCAGAATTTTTTCTTTCGCCTTTCCGTAACCGCTGTTGTAATGCTCGTTTGCGCGAACGGTTTTTATACTGCTTCCGTCTACGCCGACCCACACGAAACAATCGGGGGAAGGCATCTCCTCTTTATGCGGTCTGCAACATAAATACCCCCTATATCCGTGCTTAACGAGTATTTGCGGCAATCCGCCCGAATGACCGAAGCTATCCACGTTATACGCTATTTCGGGTTTTACACCGAACTTTTCCTTAAAATATTTTCTGCCGTACTCTATCTGAAGAATAATGCTGTCGCCCGACGGAATAAGGCAATCGGGTTGCAAATACCACCCGCCGACAATCTTCCATTTTCCCGATTTCACAAGCCTCTTTATTTCGGCAAACAATTCGGGATCGTATGCCTCTACCCACTCATAAGCAAGCGCTTCGTTATGACAAAAAATATAATCGTATTTATCTGCAAGTTTTGCGGCAGAACGGAATGTGGAAAGCGTTGCGCTTATACCGGATTCGTTTGTCCAAAGCCAGACGGGATCTATATGCGCGTTACAAATCAAGTACAAATTTTTCATGGTTTATTCCTTCGTGATATAGTAGATTTATATTTTTCCGGTATTCTGAAAACTATTTCGTTTTGCGAGTAATACGTAACAAAAAGCTCGGCGGTTTCCTGATCCCATTCGACGTCAGCTTTCCCTCCCGAAATTTTCATTCCGGTAATCTTTCCGCGTTTCCACCTTTCGGGTAAAGCCCTTAAAAGAGCTATTTTCCCGTCGCCGTCTACACTTACAAGCATCTCCTGCACCGCGGCGGTAAAACCACAGTTCTCGTCTATCTGATGGGGCGCATGTCTGCACCATTCGCCGTCCAGCGTAACGCCGGAATTTTCGGTATTATTATGGTACCCGAACAGATTTACGCCCGTTACGTGCCTCGCCGCAAGCCTTAATAAATCGTAGGCATTTTCGCCGTCGTTCAATTTTGCATATGCGTTAGCCATATGCACGATGGACCAGCCGCTTTGATCTTTTAATCCGTACTCCCGCCGCTTTTGAAGCGCCTTACCCGCTGCCTCGAAGAATTTTCCTTCATAAATCTCTCTTGCCGGGAAAACAGGATACAGGTGCGATATATGCCTGTGTTCGTAATTATCAGAAAACCTTTCGTCCGTCCATTCGGCAAGTGCTCCGTCCTCGTTTATCCGATACTCGGGAAGCAGCGATAAAATCCTTCTGCACCTTGCAATGACTTCAACGTATTCTTCCTCACCGTTTGCCGCCGAAATTATATTAGAGGCAAGCTCTTTTATAATTGCAACGTCAAAAGTCGAATTTCTCGCAATATCGTATTTATGCCCGTCCTCCGCAATCGCTTTATTCTCGGGCGAGTTGGAAATACAATCGAACACACCGTCCGTAATGCAATAATCTTCATAAAAATCTAAACAGCCGACCATGAACGGAAGGGCTTTTTCTTTAAGAAATTTGTCGTCCCCGGTAAAAAACCAATAATCGTACATCATCTGGCATACCCAACCGCCTCCGCCTATAAAAAACAGCGCGTGCGGCTGCGTATCTTTAATCAATCCGCAGTCTTTCTCTATATAGAGCGGCAAAAGATACCCTTTCTTTCCGAAAAGCTTTGTAGCGTTTTCCTTATAATCGGCAGTCTGCGACAGAATAAGTGAGAAAAACGACTGCAGATACTCCGGCAAATCCCCTTGGTACGCTTGCCTTAATATCAGCTGCATATTTTCGTTCAGGAAGAAAACGCCCCTCCACGGCGGAAAATAATCCCCATTCCACTTCCCCGTAAGAGTGGGCGGCAAACAGTTTTTTCCGGAAGAAATTACAAGCAAATATCTTCCGAAGAAAAACAGTTTTTCTATGAGTTCGTCGCTCACATTCCCACACTTTGCCATAAGCAGCAATTCCTCATTGCTTCTATGCGTTTGCGTAAACAGCGAAAAATCTACTCTGTTCATTACAGCCGAAAAGGAAGCGATGTGTTCTGAAAGCAACTTGTCGAAGTCGCCGTCACACATGCAGGTTAAAATCTTGGCTTCTTTTTCGTTTTCGCCGTCGTATAACGCCACGAGAATCAGCACTTCGTTTACGCCTGAAAAATCGGGTGTCCCGCCGACAACATGTGCTACCGCCCCGAATTTCTTCACCTTTTCCTTATAACCAAGACTTAATACCGTTTCTTTGCTTCTCTTACCATCGCCGCGCTCACCGGAAAAAAACACGAATTCGCCCTCTTTCCTCACCCTGCCGGAAATACCGTGTTTAAACGGCTCCCCGAATATACCGCAGGCATTTTCTTCGTTAAAAAGCGATAAATCGATTTTTCCCGTTATCTTCCTCTCGGAGGACAGTTTATAAACAATTAAGCCGTTTGCATTTGAAGCGAAACAGCTTTTTTCAAAACGAACTCCGTTTTCCGTCCAGCTGACCGTACATACGCCGGAGGACATATCGAGCACTCTTTTATAATCGAACGGCTCGCCCTCCGTTTTTAAGTATACGTTCAGCGAGATTCCCGGCTGGTATAACGCGGCAGACCCGAACCATCTCGTTTCTATTATCTTTTCCGAGTATAGATTCTGCGCTTTTTTATATTCGCCCGAAGCGAACAATCTTTTAACTTCGGGCAACAAACAGGAAATATCCTCGAGGGGTTTCGTTTCCTGTTTATACCACCACTCTTCGTTATTGAGCAATATTTTATCGTGCGATATACCGCCGAAAACCAAAGCCGCATTCGTTCCGTTACCTACGGGCGTCGCGTCCTGCCAGTCTTTGGCTTCGGTCACGTTATAAATCGAATGTCTTTTCATTTTGTCTTTACAAGTCTGTACGAGTACATAGCTGCCGAACCGGGAGCCAAACGATTTTTTACATTATATACCTGACGGTATTTTCCGTCCGGAGTTTTGTTTACCTGCCAGAAATCATTGCCGAATACGCTTTGATCCACCTTTTCCCAGACGCCGTTTTTATTAACCTCAAGGGAATATCCCCTGTAATCTTCAAGCCCGTTAAACACAATCGGAGTATACCCGAGCCCGCCCGTAAGGGTAAATTCGGCTTTAACGGCTCCTTCCTCCGTATCTATCTCCACAGGATAAGAATTTACTATGGTTCCCTTTGTAGTGAATACCGAAACAGCATTGTCTTTTGCCTGACGAAGAGCCGAAGCCGCGGTATTCATTTCGGACATATACTTTTTAATATAATCGCAATTACCGTAGTAATAAGACTTTTGGTTTACCGTAGGGTTGGGAAGAACGATAAACTCTATGGTAGCCGAAAACTTGCTGCCTGCTTTTATAACGTTACCCGTTTCCGCAGGGGGCGATACTTCAAAAGAATACTGCAATCCGCCGTTATCGGTATTTGCGAGAGAAAACACAGGTTTACCATAACCCTTGCCGTTGATGGTGGCGTCATATTCTCTTATTACGAACATTTTGTTTGCAGCTTCATTGCTTCTGTCCGAGGAATACAGCATAAACCAGTTATTATTGCCCGACAAACTTATTTGCTTTTTGCCGTACACGTACGGATCGTAGGTAGCGAATATTTCATCGTCCTCTGTTATTCCCTCGTCATTGCCGTAAGCGTATCTTACAAATCTAGTGCTCGCATAAGTTTCCGCGCCGAGTTTAAAAAACGCAAGCTGCGAAAAGTTAGTATCTTTAAGGAAGGTATAATTCAATGTGTAATAACATCTTACAACGTCGTCTGTTCTTCCCATACGGATATTAACTCTGCTTTGTATAGCTCCGTCATCGGTCACACCAGCATATACAACGTCCGTCATGTTCGGCCCCTGAGAAACGTAATTAACAAGGTTCCCTATGGTGTTATGCCTTACAGAGTTGTTATCCTTGTACCAAAGGAAGTCCGCTCCGCCTATGTTATCCGACCAGCGGTATCTTACGTAATTACCCGTTTCGCACGCCGTGTTGTAGGGACGCACATCGTCTATTACCGCTCTACCCAAACACATATCCGGGTCATAGCAAACGTTTTCGCACGAGGCGCCGAGCGCACTTTCGTCCCAAATCCAGTTTCCGTTATATCCGATAAGACAAAGCTGCGCATGCGATACGCTTGAAACCCCGCCCCAGAACTCATAAGCGCAAACGTATTTATATGAAACCGTTTGCCCCGCGGGTATATCCAAAACAGCGTAACACATAGACCAGTAACCGCACTTTTCGTAAAACGGACTGTCAGCAGAAATAGCCGAATGCCAGTTTTTAGATATCTGAACGTCTATACCCGTAGGTTCGCCCGTTATCGCGTCGCAAACCATCGGACAATATCCTAATTGATTGAAATCGTCTTTAAGAGTGTACGCTTTTTCAAAAGCAACGCTTATTCTCACGTTTTCGTCAGAATTATTCGTAACGGAAAAAGCCACTTTTTCGTAATCGGTTTCGCTTTCGGTCATATATCTGCTGTCAACGTTTATTACGTATACACCCCTGTTTTCATCATAATTTACTTTTTGCTGCCTGCCGGAATAAGGATAAACCGAGGTTGCCGTTCCCGTAAGCGATTTCTGAGCAATAATGCTTCTTGCAGAACTTTCACCGTTAAAAAACGGTTTAGCTATTATACCGAAGCCATTCCACTTTGAACCGAGTTCTACTCCTTCTGCTTCAAACGACACGATGCCGTCGCGAACGTCTGCAGTGACGGAAGTATTGTTAGATAAAAACGTAAATCCCCTGCCCGTTTTATCGTATACCGAAACGCTTCCGTCCGCATTCACGGCATTTTTTATAAACGAATTACCGAAGTCGATCGAAAAACCGATTTTCGCACCAGGAATTGTATCGCCGGCATTAAAGACCTCGTAATTCAAAGCGAAATATTCCCTCTGCGCGGCAATTTCTATCCTTCCCGAGAAATTATCCGCCACGAGAAAACTCCCGTGATTGGCGTAGTTTATGGAACAAATATCCACCTTTTGCATATTTCTGCCGCCCTCTATCAAACGCGCATATCTTGTGCCGGGTTCAACATATCCTACGGCATCATCCACAGTGCCGTCCGAACGCAACGTTCCGCCGCCTGCCGAAATGGTATAAGTAGTATCGGCAATCGCGTCAAAATCGGCAGAATCCAAAAGGACGAGGTATTCGTCATCATACTTTACGGGAGTCATGCCCGTAATTTTAGCAGACGAAGTATCCACGGAAAGCGCGTAAGCGGGTGCCTGAAACGCAATATTATGATCGGCGATTCCGCTCGGGAAATATCCGTAAACGTACTCTTTATCGAGCTTGTTCCAATATTCGCCGTCGGTGTTATCTATAGGCGTATCCGGTTTTTCGGACGAACTCGAATCGTCATTTTTGCATGACGTGAAAATCGAAAAAGCCAGTAAAACGCAGATTATTAAGGAAATCGCTCTTTTTATTTTACTCATTTTTACTCCTTTAGCAGAATGAAAATTACTCTCCTCCGGACTATCAAGAAACGGGCTTTCTCCACAAAAAAAGAGGAGAAAGTCCGTTCCGTTAATTACCGGTTAAAATATACCTGCCTTAGTTTTCGCGCTTCTTTTTTAAAGCAAAGGCTGCCACGGCAAGACCTGCTACCGCAAGCGATAAGCCCGTTCCCGCAAAGCTGAAGCAACCCGAGTCGGAATCGCCGGAAGTATCCGTACCGGAATTCGACGAGTCGCTGACCGCTTTACCGGTGACTTTTTTCGAAGCCGTATTTCTGTCTACGACGAAGTCTTCGAACGTAAAGCCCTGCTTTGTTATGGTTACGACCAAATCACCTTGAACGTCGTCGTTAAGACCTTCTATTATATAGCTTCCGTTGCTGCCTTCACGTACCGAACCTACCTGCTCGTTATTTCTATTCACTGTGATAGCAGCGCCCGTAATTGCCTTGCCGTCCTCGTCTCGAACGGTAATTATTACGCTGAAGTCCGCAAGTTTTGCTTTTTCGACAGGTATAACGTATTCATATGTTCCCTTTACTATATAACTCGTTGCGAAAACATAAACGTCGCTTACGGGAAGCAAAAGAATATCGCTTCCGAACAACCCGTCGATAGTGAACGTTCCGTTGGCATTTTTTGTTACGGTACCGATGGGCGAACCGTTTTTGCTTGCGGTAAGTTCTATACCTTCGGTTACGGTTTCCCCGTTATAAGTGTATTTTACGTTTACGCTGTAAAGCGACTGAATCAATGCTTCCTGATTAAAGTAATTCAATTCAGCTGCCGAACACCCCGGCTTATTTGCTATGGAAACATAAACGGGAGCGGTAAGATTTTTAAACTCTATCGCGTTTCCGTTAATTTCGTATTCCTGTTCGATGACCTCGCCGAAAACGTTTTTAACGACTATCTCGTCTTCCGAAGTCAATGTTCCGTCGTATAATACTTTGCCGTCGAATTCGCGATAGCAACTTACGGTATCGGCATAGAAAACGGCTTTTTCATAAGCGGTAAAGCCTATGGAGTAGAAGTATAATCCGTTTACGTTTGTATAAATTTCGGACGGTTCCTCTGTCTTTTCTTTATTAAACCAGAATTTTATAGTTTTGCTTTCGTTATCCCAATCAAAAATCATATAGCCGCCGAGACGAACGAATTTATCGTAATTTTCGCCCGTAAACGTATGATACGCGAGCGTAAAATATTCGGGCGCCCATCTGATTGCGTTTTCCTCGTTCAGATAGCTGAGCTGAATTCTTAAATTGAAATACAACGTAGCGGTACTCTTGGATGAAGCATACGCCTCGAAATAATGCTTTACGCCCGGAACAAACGGATCGAAATCTTCTGCGGAGAAATCCGCAGTACCCCATTTGGAAGGCTCCATCAATCTCGAGCCGACATACGCACCTTTTTCGTCAAACGACATCTTTAACGAATTGGCGCCGGTGTTGGAATATTCGTCGCTTTGCTGTACGGAAGTGTTGCCTCCGAAACTTATTTTATCCCAACAACCCCTTGTAGTATGATCCGTATCATAAATGGAATTAGCGTTTTCAAAATCGCCCTGAGCCGCTATATTAGACGGAATAATTCCTATATCCACCGTAGTAAGCTTAGATGGTTTAACCCTTACGTTATCGAACGCGAATTTTCTCGATTCGCAATCGTCGTTAGAATTGTTTACCGAGTTTGCAGTGAAAGAAAACTCCAACCTTAAAACTTTCCCGATATTTACGCCGAGTTGATATTTGTTGCCTGCAAGTAAAATTTCCGCTTCTCCGTTATTATCTATCAACGCAAACGCAACCGATACACCGCGCCACTCGTTATCTCTTATCCAACCTACCGAACCTATTTCGGAAACGGTTATGGAT
>CAKQLR010000025.1 GCA_934254725.1 uncultured Clostridia bacterium
TACCGCTTCTGCGCCCGATGCTCGGATACATTCTTATAACGGGTTTTATAGGTGCGTTCAACATATTCGAGCCGGTGCTTCTTATTTCAAACGGCGGACCGGATCAATCGACAAAAGTCGTTCTTTACAGGCTGTACGACGAGGCGTTTAAAAACTTTAAGTACGGTTTTTCATGCGCTTTGTCCGTGATAGTAATGATAATTGTTCTTGCACTAACGTTTATCAATATCAGAATTTCTGACAGCGGGATACTTAAGGTGGAGGATAAATAGCGGTATGGAAAATTCCTATAAAATAAAAAAGACGTCAAAATTCGTTTCCGTGCTGCAAAAAATAGGTCCTTATATTTTCCTTTCGTTGGGCGGAATAATAATGGTTTACCCTTTCGTGTATTCGTTGCTGGGTTCCGTTTCGACTGTTGAAGAATATAAAAATTCTCTTCTTCTGCCTATCCCGAAGCATCCTTTCAGCGAACTCGGCAACTATGCGATATTGTTTAAAGCCGAAACGGATATAATGTTTCCTATGTTTCTTACGGTTTCGAGAATGGTGGTGGGGTTTGTCGTTTCGGTATTCGTTTCGTCGTTCGGCGGATACGTTTTCGCAAAGGTAAACTTTAAATTTAAAAGAATCGTTTTCACGATACTTTTAAGTTCCACCATGATACCCGGCGTGGCTATGATGGTTCCGAATTTTATATGGATGAGTAAGTTTCCGCTTGTCGGCGGGAACAATATCGTCGGTCAGGGCGGTACGGGCTGGGTAGATAATCCCGGCGTGCTGTTCATTACCGGTTGGGTGAGCGCGTATTCCATATTTTTATTCCGTCAATGCTTCGTATCTCTCGGGAACGATATGGCGGAAAGCGGAGAGATAGACGGCGCAAGTTTCGTGCGTATAGTATTGCAACTGTATCTTCCGCTTGTTCGACCGATTTTCTCGATGATGGTTTTAAATACGTTCGTCGCAAACTGGAACGATTATATGACAAGCCTTATTATGTTGCCGAGCAAAACGGAATACAGACTGCTTGCAACGACTTCCGCCACCTTAATGGAATTATTTTCAAATCCGCAAAGGTTCGGCGGGGCGGATTACCCGAAAACGTTCGCAATCGCTACGGTTATGATGATACCGCCGTTAATCGTTTACCTTCTCGTGCAAAAACAATTCGTTGAAGGTTTGGCGATGGGCGCGGTAAAAGGCTGAGTCAAACAAAAAAGTATTAAACGGTAAAACCGTTAATTATAAGGAGGATAAAATATGACTACGATCAAAAAGTATTTACTGATGTTTTTGATGGCAATGCTTACGCTTTCGCTATCGTTCGGGATTGCCGTTACGGCAAGTGCCGAAGGCGAAACACCCGAGCAGAGTGCGGCTTTTTCTGCTTTTAAAACAGCCGTGGAGAACGCTGCGACGGACGGCAGCGTTACTGAAATAGCTTTAACGGAGGACTTCACCGTTACGGAAGCCGTTGCGTTGAAAGCAGGCGCTTCTTACGTTATTTATTCCGCTACGGACGTAACCGTGACGCTCGGTGCAAACATGCTTTCTCAATCGATGTTCACTCTTGCGGGAGACTCAAAAATTTCGCTTACTTTCGGTAAAACCACAGAAGACACCGGTACCGTAACCTATAACGGCAATAAAGCGGCTTTTGCGGACAAAAAAAGAACCGCGTCGGGCTTGCTTACGGTTGCTAAAAGCTCTGAGGCCGCAAACGTCAATACCGTGGTTTTCAACAAAGCAATCGTCAAGGATTTCGTAAACACCGCAAACGGTACCGTTATGAGCGTCAACGCGAAAAACACCGTTACTGTCAACGGCGGCGTTTTCGAAGGCAATGAAAAAAGAAATATCGACGGTGATTCCGCAAAACAAGGTATTTTTTATTTAAACGCATGTACCGTTACGGTAAACGGAGGAGAATTTAAAAACAATCTTCACGAAGGTACCGGCGGAAGCGTTATGTATCTGACAGGCGCCGCTACGCTTACCGTAAACGGCGGTTCGTTCGTAAACAATAATGCTTCGAATACTGCGAAGGGAAGGGGATACGGCGCCATATACGCTAACAGTGATACGGCTTCGATAAACGTTTACGGCGGAGAGTTTAAAAACAATTACGCTCAATTCGGCGGCGCGATTGCTGCCGTTAAGGCAAAAAGCGTAACCGTTGACGGCACGCAGGAAGGAAAAACCATTACTTTCGAAGGTAATTCCGCTTATTATCTCGGCGGAGACATCGCGGTTTTCGGCAGTATCGATTGCACGGTTAAAGGCGTAGATTTACAGAACAGCTATATAGAAAAATCCGGCAAAGTACATCTTATGTACGATTCGAACGAACTCACCGTAAGGCAGGTCAACGTTGACGACCTTTATTCTTACAGTAACGGCATCGGCAAGGGCGGTACTTTCTTGTGGACGGACGCCGATAACTACCTGACTTACAGAGCTATCTATCCCGCAGGAGCAAGAAACGCGGGATTTGCTATGAGGCTTGACGGCGGAATTAAAGCCGAATACAGAAACGTGGAATCCGATACGTATGTCGAAATGCAAGGACTTGTTTCCGGTACCCCCGCCACGTGGCAGACTTACAGAATAGATCCCGCCGTTTTAAATGAGAATAAACCTACCGTAATAGAAGTTAAATTCAGCGATCCCACGCCCGCGGACGGCGGCGGTACGCAGGTGCACGATTTCAGATTTATGCAGGGAAAAGTTCACACTCTTACCGAAGATATGGGAGAACTCACCGTAAGGCAGGGCAACGTTGACGACCTTTATTCTTACAGTAACGGCATCGGCAAGGGCGGTACTTTCTTGTGGACGGACGCCGATAACTACCTGACTTACAGAGCTATCTATCCCGCAGGCACAAAGAGCGCGGGCATAAGCTTCCGTGTTACGGGCGGCGGATTAAAAGCCGAATACAGAAACGTAAAAGACAACGAATATACGGAAATTACCGGACTTTCGGGCGATGTTTCCGTATGGCAGACCTTTTTTATAGACAATGCCGTTATGAACGAAGGCGAGCCCACCGAAATAGAGGTCAGATTCAGCGATCCCACGCCCGCGGACGGCGGCGGCACGCAGGTGCATGACTTCAAGTTCGTAAAAGTATCTTCCACAGGAAAAGTGACCGAAGTAAACGCTCCGAGAGTTTCCGTAAATCTTATCGACGATATTTCTGAGGGATATTCTTACGGTAAAGCAGGAGGAAAGCCTTTTGCCGACGGTTACGCTTATTATGCGTACGAAGCGAAATATTCCGCAGACTCTGAAAACGCAGGCATGATTTTGACCGTCGGAGGAGCGCAGGAAAACATTTACGTCGGTTACAGCGTAAACGGCGGTGAATTTACCGAACTCAACGTCGTTACCGGTCAGGAAGGAAAGTTCTTGTTTGACGGTTTTGAAGAAAATAAGGAAAACGTCGTTACCGTAAAATTCTATGCAAAATTAAAAGCGGGCAGCGGTCCGTATCTTCAGTCTCTCGTATTCGTAAAAGAGGGTAAAACCCATGCGTTCGGCAACGAAACCGTTCTCGATCTCGGCAATTCCGCCGAAAATCTTTACGAAGATTCCGGTTCTGCCGTAGCCGGTCCCGTGCGTTACGTTGACGGAAACGCCGTTATGACATACAGAGTTACTTTCCCCATCGGAACGAAAATAGCTAAAGCAATTCTCGTAATCGGCGGAACTAACGTTAACGGCGGTGAAAGCCCGAAGGTTGAATACAGAAATATCGAAACCGAAACGTATACCGCTGCGACGCTTGTAAGCAACCTCGGCATACAGCAAACCATCGATTTCAGCGATATGTTAAGCGCAAACGCCACAACTACTATAGAAGTGAAAATAAGCGATCCTTCGCCTGCAGACGGTGGCGGCACTCAGCTTATGAACATTACGTTCAAGAAAAACGTTGCGAACAACAAGCTGCTTACTTTCGCGGAAAACGAAACTAATCGCGGCGTCGATCTTATGAACGATATCGATGAGGGTATTGATTACGGCAATGCAGCAAACACTCCTTTTGCAGATTGCGAGGCGTTCTATTCTTACAGGGTAGAATATCCTGTAAACACTTACGCTCCTTTCGTAAAACTTACCGTAAACGGCGGGAACATAGAAGTTTATTATACCGTAAACGGCGGCGAAGCTAAAGAAATTTCGCTTGAAAGCGCGGTTGAGAAAAAAGCTATGCTCGAAGGTTTTGTTGCGGGACAGAAGAACGTTCTCGTTATCGTGTTCGGCGCAAAAGACAAAACTCAGGGCAGCGGGGCGAACCTCAAAGCCATCGAGTTCGGATTTACCGACAGCGAAACCGTTATAGACGGAATTTCTCTCGATAAAGAAACTGCCGAAATCGAAGAAGAACAGACGTTGACTTTGGTTCCGACGGTTACCGGCGGAAGTAAAATCGACAATACCGTTACATGGACTTCGAGCGACGAGACCGTTGCAACGGTAGAAAACGGTGTTGTAACGGCTAAGAAAGCGGGTAACGTAATCATAACCGTAACCGCGGCGGACGGAAAAACGGCGACATGCACTATCACCGTAAAAGCAAAAACCGTTCAGCCCGATACCGGCAGCGCTTCCGACACGGGCAGCAGCGAAGAGGATGAAGGTTGTTTCAGCTCCATCGGGGCAACTTCGGCTGTTGTAAGCGTTGTTTGTTTTGTCGTTTTCGGTTTGAAAAAGAAAAAGGAAAACAGATAATCAGGCTCATTCATACCGAATAGTATTCCGGGAAACGGAACGGTTTCAAAAAAGAAGCCGTTCCGTTTCAATCTATAATAAAAACGGCGATTTCTTATCCGTAGTGATAGGGACTGGACCCCACAAGTTAGGATATCAAGCGAAAAGTGTTTAAAATAAGCTTTTTTGCCATATGAAACGTTTTTCTTTGTGGTATAATTTAAATAAAAAAAGGATTATAAAAATGAAATTTGCAAAATTAAGCGATTACGCTTTACCTGATTCGAACGTACTTAGCGGCGGCGGTACGAATTGTACCGAAAAAATTCAAGCTGTTCTGGATACGGCTAAAGAAAGCGGCGGGCTTTTCATAACGGTGGACGGCGCGTTTTTAACCGAAACTCTTAAAGTTCATTCGCATACGACGCTGTTCTGTCCGAACGAGGCTTGCGGTTTTTACCTTAAGGATTATACTAACGCTCCTTTAATAAAGAATGCGCATTTTTCGCAAGAAGAAAGAGCGGACAGGGATATTTCTCTTATAGGCGGTACTTATAATTTCAATTGCAAACATCAACTGCACGATATAGGAGAAATAGATAGTGACGATCCGGTAATACAGTTTACTCATTCATGGGTTTTCGGCATGATGTTTTACGGCGTATATTCGCTTAAAGTGCAAAATACGGTGCTCATGAATCAACGGACTTTCGCATTTGTTTGCGGTAACGCGGAGCAGGTGGTTATGGAAAACGTGCGTATAGATTTGCCGGATATTATGAACGCGCAGAATCAGGACGGGCTTCATTTCTTCGGTCCGTCAAAAAATATCGTTCTGCGCAATATAAGCGGTACTGCGGGCGATGACTTTATAGCTCTTGCCCCCGATGAATTCGACGCGAAGTCTTATATAACAGACGTGCTTATCGACGGCGTTCATTTAAACGATTCCGATCAGGGCATAAGGCTTTTATGCAGGGGAAAGGGTACGCTCGACCGCGTTATAATAAGGAATGTTACGGGGACTTATAAGTGTTTCGGTTTTTATATCAACCCGTGGGCTTCGCCCGAGTACAAAGAGGGCGAACGGTACGGCAATTACGGTTCCGTTACGATAGAAAACGTAGACTTAAAGCAGACCGAATTAAAATACCCGTACACGAAAGCTTTTTTGTTCCGTCTGGGCGGCATTATAGATACCGTAAAGATTTCCGACGTAAATTACGTGAACGCCGCGGGAGAAGCCGATTTTATGCAGATAGGCGGCGATTATACGTTTTTCGACGAAAGAGAAGGGGATTACAAAACAACAATAAAAAATCTATTAGTAGAGAATGTTACAACTTCTTCTGTATTTCCAACCGGAGGAATTGTTGTTAAATCCTGCAAAATAGACAATTTAACGGTAAAAAACGCAGATGTAGAAGTGGAAAACCTGAACGGAAAAATTAAAAATTTGAAGAAAATTAAGGGTGAAAACAATTCTTAAACAGTAAAATAAGATACAAAAGGCGTAGTTGTTTATTACGGAATTCCGTAAAAAGCAGCTACGCCTTTTCGGTAATTAGTGATGAAGAAAATCCCTACGTAATAAACGTCGTTTCGTTTTTTGGGGACGGCTTTTTAACGTTTACGGTTATCAGGGAAACGGCAAAGGCAAACTTGTAAGCATCGAGGATAAAATCAACAAAAAAACCAGGAATTTTTATTATGACGCGAGAGGAAGAATCGACCGTTATAGTCAGGATTCCGTAAATTATAAGTACAGTTATGATAACTACGGGAATGTAATAAGCAAAAAAGCGGGGGAAACTTTGCTGTATTCCTGCACATGGAAGCGCGGCAACCTGTTAAATCAGATAACGACAGGCAACGCTACTATTAATTACGAGTATAACCACAGATGCGTAAGATTTAAAAAGTCTGTTGGAGGAATAACCACTGACTATTATCTCGACGGAGCAAAAATTCTGGGCGAAAGCCGAAGCGACGGAAAAGAACTCAGATATTTTTACGACCACGACGGATTGATGGGCTTTAAGTACAATGGCATGTATTACGGCTATGTCAAGGATGGGCAGGATAATATCGTAGCAATCGTAAATCAGTACGGAAACCTCGTCGCGCAGTACGAGTACGACAGTTTCGGCAGAACAACCGTAAAAAATGCCGGCGGGGACGTAACCACAACAAATTCAATCGGGAATATCAACCCGTTCCGCTGGAAGAGTTTCTATTATGATGTAGAAACCGGTTTGTACTATGCGAACGGAAGATATTACGAAGCAGAGCGCGGTGGATATATCGACGCGATCGAAGCGGACATAATCGAAGGAAACGCATATAACGTATTGGGCTTAGACCGAAACGGAATAATGCTTTTAACACTGTTAATGCTTGCGCCGTACAGCGCGACGATAGCGACGGCGTTGGAATTATATGCCGACCCGACGTATGACCCGAAAGAGGGCGTAGAGGAAGAAGATACAACTAAAAAATGGTGGAAGAAACACTGGTGGGAAGTCGTTACGGCTGCCGTAAGTATAGTTGTAGGCGTGGCGATGTTGGTAACGGGGAACGTCGCCGGTGTATTAAGCATAATTTCGGGTGTTTGCACCTTGGTGGGAGCAATATTCAGCGAGCAACTTGCGGGTGCAATGGGAACCGCAACGCTCGGCGTCCAGACGATTATGATAGGCGTACCGACGGAACCGCGGTAAGAAAGAGCATAGTGGTTTCTCTCGATCCCGTAACTCCCGAAATAGAATTGGCTTACAAAGCACAGCTTACCGATCTACCTTCGACTGTCGGCGTTACGCTCGACAACGGCTCTAAAGCTGATCTTGACGTTATATGGAATACGGCGGCTGTAAATTCTGCAGCCCCCAGAGCTTATACCGTTATCGGTAAGTTTACCGACGAGGTTAAAGCAACGTACTTCGTTGACGAAAAGATAGAGAACCTGCTTACTTTCAAGGTTTCCGTTCAGTACCCCGAGGGTTATGAAAAATATTCTCAGCAGGTATTCGAAAAGAAATACAGCTGGTTCGACTGGTGCAACCTGCCGCAAAACTTTATCTATAAATACGAAAACGGAGTAGATCATTTTATCTCCGACGGATACGGCGCAAGTTATCAGTACATGCCGGTAGATACGAAGAAAAAGGACGTAGACGGTTTCAATGTAGACTTCACTTTAACCTGCCACGATAAGGAAAAAGGTTCGTATGTTGTATTCGGTCTTATGCCTAATACTCAGCATATAAATCAGAACGAACCGCATATTTCCATAGGTTTCTCGTATAACGGAAATTCCACCAATATAATCGTATTCAGTAACGAAACGTGGTCTAACGGCGCGGCTGAAATAGCTCGTTTCGTCAATGTCGCAAATGCAGAAGAAACTCTCGGCGGCGAGGCGTTCAATTTCGATTGGAGCGGCAATACCGTATATAACATGTCGTTCGCGATTGTGGAAAACCGCATTCATCTTTATTTAACGGTAAACGGCGTCAAGTATGAATTGCTTATGGCAAACGGAACGCCCAAGACCGTTTCCGCCGAAAGATACGCTAACGGCAAAGGCTACTTCCTTATCTGGAACGAAATCGGTTATACCGAAATGACCTTGAAGCAGAACTACAAGAAGTATGCCGTCGGTTACGACAAGGTAGCGGATAACATCGTGGAATTCGGCAGCGAACACGGGCTTAGCGAAAAGACAAATCTTTATCTGAACGACGGCTCCGTTGTAGAGGGTAAGGTAACTTATACCGGCGAGTACAACAAGGAAAAAGCAGGCACTTATAAGCTGCTTGCAACCGTTTCGTATGACGGCGATGAAGCTATCGGTAACGGAACTACCATCTGGCAGGACGTGGACGAAGTAACGTTTGAAGTAAACGTCATCGTAAAAGACGAGGAGAGGATAATAAGAAAAATAGAACTTCCCTCGGCAAAGAGCGTCGAATTCGGTAGTACGCCCGAATGGCAGACCACTATAAAAATCACCGTATACAGCGCTTATTACGATACTGAAACGGAGGTGGAAGCGGAATGCTCGTTTGTTTCCGAAAACTACAATCGCTTTGTTGCGGGCGAGTATGAATTTACGGTAATCCCCGTAGGTAACTACAAATTTGCCGACGACGTTGCCACTACCGTTAAGGTAACCGTTTTGCCAGAAAAGCAAGACGAACCGTCCGATACAAGCGAAGGTTGCTTCGGCAGCATATCGTTTGGCGGATTGTTCTCGGTTTTAGCTGTAGCAGTCATTTTCACGAAAAAGAAAAGAAGCAGATAACATAAGATAAAGGCAACTTTCGGGCGGCGGAAAAATTTTCGCCGCCTGAAAAAATACTCGTTTGATTATGAATGAAAAAGAATTTTTAAGTTTACCTTTAAAACAAAAAATAGGGCAGACGGCAATAGTCCAAGTCCGCGACGACAACCCCGAAATGGGCGACGAATTCGAAAAATATTATGAAGAATACGGCTACGGTGCTTTGTTCATCGGTTCGGAAATTATTCGCAACAATAAGAAAGGGCGTGAAGATATAAGGAGAAGATGCGTTGAATTCAGGAACCGTAAAGGCATTCCCCCGTTGTTTTGCGGAGACGCGGAAGCCGGCTTTCGCAATATAGTTTCGGGCGAAGACAATTTTCCCGATCAGATGGCGCTTGGCGCCACGAACGACAAAAATCTGGCGTACGACTTCGGCAAAGCGAACGCTCTGGAATGTCTTTCCTGCGGGGTAAACTGGAGCTTCAGCCCCGTTGCCGACCTGAACATCAACCCGCTTAACCCCATCGTCAACAACAGAGCGGTTTCGGACGACGTCGAAAGATCCTTGCCAATTCTCGAGGACATCGTCTGCGGAATGGAAGAAAACGGCTTGCGCGCTACAATCAAGCACTTTCCGGGGGACGGCGTCGATTACAGAGATCAGCATTTTGTAAAAACGGCGAATACTTTAAGCAAAGAAGAATGGTTTAATTCATACGGAAGAATATACAAACGCTTGTTCGAATGCGGCGCGGATACCGTTATGGCGGGGCATATCTGCCTGCCCTGGTACCAGGGAAAAGATATGTTCGGCGATTTACCCGCAACGCTTTCTTATGAGCTTCTTGAAAATCTTTTAAGAAAAGAATTGGGTTTCGACGGCGTTATTGTTTCGGACGCGCTCGAGATGGGTGCATACGAACAGGAATACTGTGACAGGGAAAAATCCGAAATAGAATCTTTCAAAGCGGGAATAGATATGCTTCTGTGGCCGAGTAAGAACTATTTCAAAAATCTCGAAAACGCGATTCTCTCGGGAGAGATTTCCGAAGAGAGACTTAATCAATCGCTGAAGAGAATTTACAGATTGAAGAAAAAATCGGGCTGCTTCGAGGAAAGCTATAAAAAACTTCCCATCTTATCTGAAAGCGAAAAAGATTTTTGCGATAAAACAGGCGAATTATGCGGGAAAAAGGGGATTTCTCTTGTCAGAGACAGAAACGGATTGTTTTCCGACGGCAGGAATTTCAAGAATATCGTTATTGTTTCCGAAAGCGTTAACGAGAAAGGCTATCGTTCGCTCGCAAGACTTAAAGACGTGTTTGAAAAGCGCGGGTGCTGTGTGAATTATTTTGAAAACGGAGTGGATAAATACTGGCGACCTAAGCTTAACAAGGAAATAATCGCTTCCGCAGATCTTGTAATTCTGGCGTTTTACGTTCGCCCGCACGAGCCGCTCGGTTTTCTGGATTTTCCCGATAAAGAGCTTGTCGGAGTAAGCAAAATAGTTAATTTGCCGACGGATAAAACGGTAAGCGTCTCGTTCGGTTCGCCTTACGTGCACAAATTGTATTGCGAAAAAATACCCGCCTGCATAAATGCTTACAGCGATTGTATTTATTCGCTGAAAGGATTTGCCGACGCGATTTTAGGTAAAGAGAAGTTCGCGGACTCGCCCGTAAAGGTTTTTGATTATGAATAATTTTGATTTAAATACAAAGTGGATTACCTTCGATAAAGCCCGTGAAAGTGTTTGCGTATATAAAAAGTGCCTTATATCGCGCAAAAACGACTATTACGTCAATGTGTGCGGGCTTGGTTTCTACGAGCTTTACATCAACGGGGTAAAGGTTTCCGATGATGTTTTAACGCCCGCCTGGAGCGATTATCGTGAGCGCGATTTTTCCACGCTGCTGTATCCTTCAAACGACGTTTTGTCTCATCGCGTGTATTTTAACAGGTACGATGTTTCAAAGTTTCTTCGCGAGGGCGAAAATTTAATCTGCGTGATGATAGGTAACGGATGGTACAGGCAGACTAAGCGCATTATCGAGGGAAGAAACCACTACGGTGAAGAGCTGCTTTTGCGTTTCGAATTAAGAAACGAAGAGGACGAAATAGTTTTAAAATCGGACGAGGAGTGGGAGTACTGCCAAAGTTTTATTAAGGAAACAAACATATTCTACGGCGAAAAACACGACTATTCTCTGCCTGCTCTCGAAAGCGGAAAATTGCCGTTAAATTTAAAAAAGTGCCTTATTTCGCATATAAACCTGCCGATTCCCGAGTCGCAGGGCTGTCCTTCGGACAGAAAAATAAGAGAAATCCCCGTTCGGCTCGTTTCAGTAAAGAACGGCAAAAAGATATACAAGGCATCTGAAACGGTATCGGGGTATCCGATTATAAAGTCTTTTGGCGGCGACGTATCGGTCAGATTTGCCGACGGAATAAAAGAAGACGGAGAGCTTGATTTTACCTTCACCGGAGGAGAAGATCAAATTCAGCAGGACGATTTTTTAAATACCGAATACGGTACAATTCTTTACCCGAGGTTCACCTGGCACGCGTTCACGTATTTTGAACTGACGGGAAATGCGGAAGTCGAAAGCGTTCAGGTTGTCCATGCGAACGTAAAGCAAAACGTTTTCTTTGAAAGCTCTTCCGAAAATCTCAATTGGCTTTTTAACGCGTATGTAAGAACGCAGCTTGACAACATGCACTGCGGCGTTCCGTCCGATTGTCCTCACCGTGAACGGCTGGGTTACACCGGGGACGGGCAAATAACCGCCCGCACTTCAATGCTTATATTCGACTCCAAGGAGTTTTACAAAAAGTGGATAAGGGATATTCTCGATTGCCAGGACAAAAAGAGCGGGCATGTTCAGCATACGGCTCCGTTTTACGGCGGTGGAGGCGGTCCCGGCGGTTGGGGCGGCGCAATAGCGATAGTTCCATACGAATATTATAAACGCTTTAACGACAAGGAAATGCTTTTCGAAGCGTTTCCGCATATAGAAAAATGGGTTGAGTCCATGCTCGTTTTTTCCGAGAACGGCTTAATAGTAAGGGAATATAAGGACGGCTGGTGCCTCGGCGAATGGTGCACTCCCGATCCCGTAGCTTTGCCCGAGCCGTTTGTAAACACCTATTATTTTATAAAGGCGTTGGGCAGAATAATCGAAATATGCGAAGTTTTGGAAAAAGAATCGGACAAATACTTAAAAATAAAAAAGACTTTTGAAGAAGCTTTTGTCCGCAAGTATTTCGACGAAGAAACGGGTGATTTTGTCGGCGGTGTTCAGGGTGCTAACGCGTTCGGGCTTTCAATAAATTGCGGCGATGAAAGAACGGCAAAAAGACTTGTGGAGAAATATCGGCAACTCGGTCATTTCGACACGGGTATATTCGGCACCGAAATTCTCGGGGAAGTGCTTTGCTCTCTCGGCGCATACGATTTGTTGTTTGATCTTTTAAACGCCGAAGATCTTCCGTCTTTCGGCTTTATGCGTAAATCCGGAAGCACAACTCTTTGGGAGGATTGGGACGGTCGTAATTCGAGGAATCACCCCATGTTCGGCGGAATAGTAAAAACTTTAATCGAAGGTTTCGCGGGCATTTCTTATTCGGACGGAAAGTTTAAAATAACTCCGCATCTTCCGAAAGGTCTTGATTATATCAAAATAAAAGAAGATAGCGACCGCGGTAAATTCTCCGTCGAAATAACAAAAGAAGGAACAAAAATTTATTGAAGGGCATAGAAGTAAAGAATAGGAATATTTTAAGCAACCAGCACTTTGTTCCTTCCGATACGTCGGAAACCTTTTAATCGAGAAAAATACGTTTTTATCTTTACTTTTAGATGAAGCTGTGGTACAATAAAAAAGCAGAATGAGGATGCGTATTCTTATAAACTGGTGAAAAATATAAGCAGAGAGGGGGTAAAAAGATGAAGAAATCAAAACGTGTTTTAAACTTAATCCTTGCTGTGGCGATGGTGGTCGTTTCCGTAGGTCTTTTTGGTTGCGGAATCGAACCGTGGGAAGAGGATACATGGTACTTGACGTCATACACTGATGAGCAGGGTAGGTCTCATTCCGTCGGGGAAAACTACCTCGCACAGACGAGACTTTATTCCGACGATATTACTCTCCGATACTCCGAAGACGGCAGTTTTACCTTCAAAGAATTCGACAAGACGTACACAGGCACCTTCACGTACAAAAAAGGGAACAAGGAAACAGTCGTGTCGCTTATCTTCTCCGACGGGACAAAAGGAAGCGGTACTTGTGCCGAATATATGTTTGACGGATCTTGGTATGAGGTGTCTCTTACGGCATTCGGGAAAACATACGAGTTCAGCGACGAATGGAAGGAGGAAGGGGATGACGAAGAACGGAACCACACTCCTTATACGACGTTCGGCAAAACCCACGCAGAATGGATCAAAGGCGACATAGACGTTCTTATGGAAAACGGCCGAGTACTTGCTCTGAGAGGTTCTGTCGAATTGCGTGACGACCGATATATATTCGTACCGTCAAATCCGGATCGCTCAGAAATGGATCTTTCGGCGGCGAATAGTCTTTATACGTACGAGGTGGCGGCTGATCTCTCGGGAACAAGGGGAACAAACACCCTTCGCGAGGGACAATGTTTTGTTATGTATGAAATGTTTAGCGTCAGACAAGAATCCGGGGATCGTGTAGACACTTACTATTCCTATGCCGTTTGGTATTATACGCTTGACGAAACGCCGTCTGCATCGCTTCAAATGCAGTCAAATATTATGCAGGCGCTTATACGCGCATAGCATTGCCTCCGTAAAGTGCATAAGGGGCTCCCGAAAGAGGTTTTTACGAAAATTCCGAAGTGAGGGGATAAAAATTTCTGTATAGAAGGCGAATAAAAAACAAAATGGCGGTTGAAGAATTTTTCAACCGCCATTTTAAAGTATTTACTTTTTAAAACATAATTTTATCCCATAAACGATTAAGGTCAAAACCGAAAACCTGAACGAGTTCGATTTTATCCGAGTTTGCAAGATCGTACGGCAAAACGAACGTCTTTTTTTGTCCAGCAGTTCGTATCCGAATTTGTGGTAAGCAAACCATACGATATGCGCGCATTGGCTTTCTTTTATTTCGTTTTGTTTATAATTTGCACCAACGAAAACGTTATACGGAAGCCCGATTAAATGCTCTTTTGCGTATTGTATTACCTGACTTTTTATTTCGGAACTTGCTTTTGGTCTTAAAACCATAAAGTTTATTCTGTTGGTGAAATCCGTAACGTAACCTATTTTGCTCAGCGCGCCGTATTCCGTGGCTTGAAGGACCCTGTTGTTTTTTCCGTCCGTAACAAGCCCCGCATGACCTATTCGCAAACATGAAAAAGGGTGGAGGCGGTTACTATAATATCTCCGTCTTCAAGGTAAACGGGCGTAACGTTCTCTTTTATATAGTCTGTGCACACCCACGGCGCGAACGGATCGGGCGAAATCGTCTGCTTCCCGAAAAAATCTTTTTGAATGTCAAGGATTTTTTCTTTTCCCTCCTTACCGTGAGCTAAAGCCCTGTCTATACCGATTTTCGTAAGTCCCGTCTGCATGTATAAAAAATTATACTCGCTTTCGCTTAGTTCCGTTTTGTCGAGATACCCTGAAATATCCGACATCACGTAATCGGGCTTTTTTATTGTCGTGTTTTTTTGCGATACCGCATAGCCGATTTGCAAAACCAGACAAAACAGCGAAATAATCCCTATAAAAAAGAACAAAGCGACGATTAAAATTTTTTTGACGTTTATATTTCTTTTGCTATTCATCTGAATTTCCTTGGGATATGTATCACAAAAGGGGAGAGAATATTTTTACGATAGAGTTAAAACAACTCTGAGCAAAGCCGATTTTTACTTTATCGGCGGTTATGCGCTCGCTTTTCGATAGGGTGTCTTCTATGTCGTTTTTTATGTCGCGGATGCAATCTTTTTTGTAAAGCCACACGCCGTTTTCAAAGTGGTGAACAAGGCTTCTGTAATCGAGATTTATCGTGCCTACTATGCCGTATTCGTCGTCCGCGATATACGTTTTTGCGTGAATAAACCCGGGAGTATATTCGTAAATTTCCACGCCTGCCGAAATAAATCTGTGGTAGTTGCTTTTTGTCATGGCGAAAATTATTTTTTTATCGGGTATATGCGGCACTATTATTTTCACCTTTACGCCGCGCAATGCCGCGTTTTCTATCGTCGTGCACAACTCGTTATCTATTATAAGGTAGGGAGTTGTTATATAAACGTAATTCTTTGCGTTTTCTATAAGGTTCTGAATTATAATTTTGCTTATCTGGCGGGGATAAATGGGGTTAGGTCCGTCGCCGAACGGAACGAGGTATCCGCCGTCGTCCGATTGTAATTGTTCCGTGCTTGGAAAATAATCGGGGGTAACGGGTATCGGTTTTTTTATATTCATTCCGTAGTTTATTAGGAACAACTTCGTAAGTTCTTTAACGGCTTCTCCGTAAAGGCGAACGCCGCAGTCTTTCCAATGCCCGTATATTGCCACCTCGTTTATATATTCGTCCGCAAGGTTTATGCCGCCCGTATAACCGATTTTTCCGTCTATTACCGTAATTTTTCTGTGGGTTCGGTTGTTGAATTCGCTGTCCGCGCTTCCGCGAAGTCTTGAAAACACAGTGGCTTTAATGCCGTAAGAGCGCAGAGTTTTTACGTAATTGCCGGGCAGTTTCATCATACACCCGATGTCGTCGTATAAAACGCGTACTTCTACGCCGTTTTTTACTTTTTCTTTGAGAATTTCGAGAATAGAATCCCAGAATACGCCTTCTTCTATTATGAAATATTCCATAAATATAAATTTCTCGGCGTGTTGCAGGTCTTCTATCAGGCGGTCTTTATAGACTTCTCCGCTCGGCAGATACGTTACGTCCGTATTGCGGAACAGGTGCGCGTCCGCCGTGGAACAAAGCAGAGTCGCGCTTCTTGTCGCCGAAAGGTTTTCATCGCTCAAAGTCGCAAAATTTTTTTCGTCCTCTTGTTCGTAGGTTATACCGCGAAGCTCTTTCAGCCTTTTTATAAGTTTTCTGTCAAGCCTCCTTTTTGCGAACATAAAGTAAAGCATAAACCCTACGACCGGCAAAATAAGCACGAATAAAAGCCAAGGAATTTTAAAGTCGGGGTTCTCGTTCGAAGCAATGATGTGTACTACTACGGTTATCTGAGTTATAACCACCGCGATATAAGAATAAGCAAAAGACATGCATAAAAATATTGCCGTCGCAATTACCGCAAGGGTTTCCGCCAGGGAAATAGTTATAGCCACGCTATAACGAACGGGAATATATTTTATTCTTTTTTCGTAGGGTTTGCCGTTTATATAAAAAGTCCTTTTTTTGTTCATAGTGCTACATTGTTTTTATAAAAATCGGGAGGAGAGTGGGAACAATCTTTATTTTGCAAAATCGCGGTTAATTTACTTTTTCTCGAGTTTTATTCCCAATACGTAAGTAGAGCCTTTAAACCCGTACGGGCAGTCGCCTTCTCCGCTCGCGCAGTATAAATATATCGGCTCGCCGTTTTCGTCGAACAAAAGCGACGGGCGCTCAAGATTGCACTGAGTAGTTTTTCTTCCGTCCGTCCATTCTATGTTTCTCGAATACACTTTCGGTTTTTCGGGGATTTCAAAGTGAATGCAGTCGTCGCTTTCGGCATAAAAGCCCGCGCCCCATTCGCCTGTTATGCCGTTGTCGCCGTTTTTGGAATCGTCCTTTGCAAGCAGGCAGAATTTACCGCGTTTTGCGTCGTACCACAAAAACGGATCTTCTATGTGTTTGTTTTCGTCGTCGAATTCGAGAATGGGGTTTTCAGTCAATCTTTCAAACTGTCCGTCGGGTGTATCCGCAACCGCTATACCCAGTTGCAGAGGTTTTCCGAAAGCCCTTCTCGATTTATATATCATATACGTTTTGCCGCTCGGAAGTATTACGACCGAAGGATTTGTCGTTATGGTGCAATCCCAGTGCGAACAATCGCGCGGCTCCAAAAGGGGAGTGTCTTTGCGAATGAACTCGCCGTCTATATCGTCCGCAACCGCCACGCCTACGCGTTTTCTGTTCCAGGTTTCCCAGGCGTAATTTTCGCTTATAGCGCCGCTGTCGCAGGGAATTTCTCCGCCGTAGGTGGTTCCCATATAGTACAGATAATATTTTCCGTTCCAGAATTTAATGCAGGTGTTATGCGTGTTCATGCCGTCGAAAAATCGCCTGCCTCTGCGCGGAAGTGCAACGTTTTTAAAAACAAATTCTCCGTCCGGCGTATCCGATACGAAATGACACACTTCGCTGTTGAAAAGCCAGTTCCAGCCGAACCCGAGTTCTTCCTTCCAGCGGGAAGCAAACATATGATATTTGCCGTTTGCCTTTATTACGGAAGAGTCCCATACGTAATACCCTTGCGGATTTAACGCGACGTGCGCCACCCCCGGTTTATAATTGAATTCTTTAACTTTCATGATTTTACTTTCGATTATTATTCTGCGGCTCCAAACCGTCGATTTTTAAAAAATGTCGTTCGTGTATGTACGCACGCGCATATTCATATATATACATATTATACCAATAAAATAAAATTTTGGCGAGTGTTTTGTATTGATTTTTTTTGCATTATAAGCAAAGTTTTTCTATTTGGAAATCTTAATTTTGAACTCGCTTGGCGACATACCTATTTTCTTTTTGAACAATCTTGAAAAGTACAGGTTGTTCTGAAAACCGCATTTATATGAAATTTCCTTCAGCGAAAGGTTGGAAGTTTTTATAAGTTCCATGGCTTTTTCGAGCCTGCGGTTGATTATAAACTGAGAGGGGGAAACGCCCATATGTTTTGCAAACTTATTCGAAAAATATATCTTGTTCAGCGAATACAACCCAGCAAGTTCTTCCACGGTAATTTCCTTTTCTATATTTTTGTCTATGTACTCTATTACGTCGAGGAATTGAATAAGGCTGTCGTCCGGGTCGGCGTCCGGCAAAAAACGCGAAATTAAAATCTGCATAACGGCATTTGCTTCGAGTTCGCTCTTTAACCCGTAAGATTTTTGGCTTTTGTCGGTCAAAGCTGTCGTATCGCCGTTTTTTTCGGCAATATATCTTTCTATAACCTTAAAATAGTATTCGTCTATTTCCGAAGCTTTTACTTCGTTCTCGAGGTGAAGCGCGTAAAAAATATTGCTCGCCGCGTCGTCGAAGCGGAAGTGTATAAAGTGATGGCTGAAAAAGTTTTCGCATTTGCCCGTTATAACGGAATGGCTCGGTATGAAATATAAATACCCTTTTTTAAGGTGAAGAGTTTTGTCTTTAAGGTATATTTCGGCGTCGCCGTCCGTAACGTAATAAAGGCGTTCGTGTTTATAGAAGAACACCTGGTTTTTCCAGAAGCTGCCTACGGTAACGTGTTCGCCCTCGGTCACGGGCAGTACAGCGTTGTTTATTAAATTGAAAATCTGATTCATAATTTTTCCCCCGAAATTCTGCTTGTTTCTATATTAACATATAATAAAAAAGCGGACAAGTATTTTAACGCAAAAAATTAAGTTTGTGCATATTATTGTTTTGTCTGTGTATTGCTAAATGTTTCCCTTGGTGATAGAATAAAAAAGAAATAAATAGCTCGGCGTATCGTTTATTTACGTCGGAACAGGGAGAAAACGCTATGAAAAGGAATTTTATTATTGCTATTTTATTGTGTTTGTGTTGCTTGTTCGCGTCTTGCGAATCGGGCGGTACGAACACCGATACGGGTGAAGATATGAAAAAGAATTATCCCTTTTACGTGGATGACGACAAAGCCGAATATAAGTTCGATTTCGACGAAACGGTAACCCCGTTCTATCTCGGCAACGTTATCTACAACGAAAGCGTTCTTATGATGGACGACGAAGAGGGTACTTTGACGGGTAAACTTCAGTTCACACCCAAAAAGATACTTTCCGTCCGCGACTTTACTTTGAAAAAAGAATACGACGTTTCGCTTTTCAAAGTGAACGGCAAAGTCATGACCGCTAAATCGGACAGCGGCGTTACGAGTCTTACCGCAAAAAACCTTGCCGGCATAGAATTGCCCGAAGGTTTCAATAAAGTTTCGGGTATAGGCAATATCCTTACCGATTGCGTACAGATGGGTGCGGCGGTTTACACCGAAAGTCCGTTCTATTACGGAAAACAAGTATACGTTTCTTACGTTTACGACGTAAAAGAGCTTAACGGCGAAGTTTACGCTCAATATAAGACGTCCGGACTTCAAAAAACCAAGAATAAACTCATTCTCGGCGACGACGTTAAAATAGTCGCTACGGGCGACAGCGTTATGGAAGGCTGTTCTTCGAGTAAAAATTTCAACAGAGAACCGTTTATGGATAACTTTATGGAACTTACCCGTCAGGCTCTCGATAAAAAATACGAAGGAAACGTGACTTTGGCAAATCTTGCCGTAGGCGGAAAAACTTCCGGCTGGGGTGCCGAAACCACGCAAACTATAGCTCTTGCAAACGAAAACCCCGATCTTATGTACATTCACTTCGGTATAAACGATCTCGGCTCAAGGGTTTCCGCGGAAACTTATAAGACGAATATACGCGAAATAGTCACGGCAGTACAGGGAAGCAATCCCGATTGCGAATTCGTTCTCATCAAAGCGTTTGCCGCTAACCCGGATATTTATCTGCGGAAAAACTTCGAGGAATACTGGAAAGTGCTCGACGAGCTGAGCGAAGAGCTCGACAACGTATACACTCTCGATATGTTCACCCAGTCTATGGAGCTTATAAATTCCAAGACCTATTACGACGTAACGGGTAACGGAATAAATCACGTAAACGATTTTTCCGCAAGACTTTACGCCATGAATATGACGGCGAGCCTTATAAAATATTAAAATTCAAAAGGAACGCGTAAATAAATTTTCCGTTCCGTAATCCCGCATATAAATTGTGGAAAACAAAGGGAATATTCCCTTTTGCTTGTTTTGGCAAAACAAGCAATCACCTTTAGAAACAAAGAAAACGCGTTATAAACGCGTAAAAATAAAAAAAGAGGAGAAAATTATGAAAAAGTTATTATGTCTGTTAATGTGCGTCGCGATGATGTTCTCGTTGACCGGTTGCGAAAACACGGGAGGCGGAGACGACAGCGGTTCGGGTACCGGAACCTTAAAGATCGGTATCCCCGGCGGAAACACTTATGAGCAAACAATACTCGAAAGCCTTAAAGACGGCTTTAAAGAAATGTATCCGGACGTAAAAATCAGCTTCCAATACATAACGATAGATAACGGCGCTTACGGTAACGGCATACAGCGTCTTGCCGTGGCGAACAACCTGCCCGATATCATCTGGACAAACTCGCCCGACATCTACGAAGCTTACGGCTACATGGAATCGCTCGATACATATATCGAAAAATCGGACAGAGCAGGCGATTTCGGAACAGAAGGCTTTGCAAATACTTTCTATACCGAATACTTCGATATGGGTAAAGTTCAGGGCACGAGATATGTTGTACCCCGTTCCTGCGATACCGTAGTAGCGTTCTACAGAACGGACTGGTTCAAAGCTGCAGGCGTTGATATGACAAAGGTTCAGAACGGCTGGACGTGGGACGATTTGATGGATGCCTGCGCGAAACTTCGCATATGGATGGACGATAACGGCTTCAAAGGCTCTTACTGTCTCGAACCCAACCTTACGTCCTGGCTTTCCACCTGCGTTCCTATGCTTTATTCTTTCGGCGCGGACGTTATAGATAAAGACGGCAAAGTAGTTATCGATAGCGACGGCACGAAGGCTACGCTCAACCTTCTCAGAGAGATGGTTGAAAAGAGATATATTCCCGATTCGCAAACGACCGTTTCGCAAGGTTTCGAGCAGGGCGCTTGTCCTATTTACTTCCAGTCCACTCCTATATCCAACCTTGCAAACAAGGGCGTGTTCAAGAATCAGGACGGCAGCTCCAAGATAGATCTCGTATCTTTCCCGCTTATAGGTACTGCGGGTGAAGACGGCACCAAAGATTATTCCAACGCTAAAATAGGTGCGGGTATCGCGGGTTACTGCATTACCAAAACTTCAAAAAACAAAGATACTGCTTGGGCATTCCTTCGCTATCTTTTAAGCAAAGACGGTCAGCAGGCTATGGCTCTCAGCGGACTTAACCTCGCTTCCATAAGAAAAGATCTCTCGGATCCCACTACCGCAAACTGGGGCAGCGGCTATGAAAACTTCAATCTTTCGGCATACACTTACGGTTCGCAGTACAAAGTAGCACCCAGGTTCTTCGAGTACTCGCCCATATCCAAAAAGACCGATATAGACAAAGCCGTTACCGATCTCTTCGTTGACGGAACCAACATGAAGATAACGCTCGCAAAAGCGATTGAAAACTGCAAAAAGTCTCTTGAAGACGCTGTTCGTTAAATAGTCTGAATAACATTGTAGGGGAAAGGGGAAAACGACCTCTTTCCCTGTCAAGGGAGAATGATGGAACAAAGCAAAGTAGCGGCAAACTCCAACGGAGAAAAGCCGAAGGAAAATAGAATTTTACGTTTTTTAAAGAAAAATTACGTCGGCTGGCTTTTTAATCTGCCGCTTTCGATAGGTATTCTGGTGTTTACGCTCATACCTATGGTATTTTCTTTGATAATATCGTTTTACAAATCTCCGCAGTGGGTGTTTTCTCCGTCCGACTGGATGGGCGAATTCGTCCTGTTTGAAAACTATAAAGAGGTTCTTACAAGTCCCCTTGCCGGATTTATCGCGAAAAATACGTTTTTGTACGTAATTATAAGCGTTCCGCTCGGACTTGTGACCTCGTATTTTCTCGCGCTTCTCGTAAATAACGAGCAGAGAAAATTTACCAAAGTTTTCAGGATATTGTATTATTTACCCTGTATGATCCCCGCGGCGGCAGGCGCTATTATATGGAAGAAACTTACGGCGCTCAATATTCAACGCCCGGACGGAACGTTTTTCCAGGGCTTGTTCAACGAAGTGCTGGTGTTTTTCGGCGGAGAACCGTTCAAATGGCACGACGCAGAAGATTTCCGCGCTATGCTTTCCATTATTTTTTACGGCTTGTGGGGAACGGGCGGCGGCATGATCCTTTGGCTTGCCGCGTTCAAATCCATAGACAAACAGCTGTACGAAGCTGCGGATATAGAAGGCGCTTCGAGGTTCAGAAAGCTTATTTCCATTACTCTTCCCATGTCCACGCCGATGATATTCTACAACATGATAATGTCGGTTATAGGCACGATACAGAGTACCGCTCCTTTGACGTTCGGTCATAACGGTGCGGGCGGCGCGAAGGACGCGCTCAATATGCTCGGGCTGAGGATTTATTATCTGTCGTTCGGCAGTTCCGCTACGACGTACGGCACGGCAACGGCGCTCGCATGGATTACGCTTTTAATTGTAGGCGTGCTTACCGCAATAATGTTCAAAACGAGTAAGTGGGTATTCTACGGGGAGGAAGCGTGATGGCGGTTTTAGACAGAAAAGAAGCTCGTTTAAAGCTTGAAGCCGAGCGCAAAAAATCCTTAATAAAGAAAAACATCGTAAACGCGCTTTTGTTTTAATTCCGTACGTCTATCTTGTGAACAGAAGTTTAATGACTGCGGAAAACGCGAAATACAGCTACGATTTTTTCACTCACGACTGGCAGTTTTCAAACTTTATAACTTTGTTTTACGATAAAACGGCGGAAGGCAATATAGCCAACCCGTGGGCTTATCTGGACGGACTGAAGTATACCGCATACATAATTATTTTCAATGTAATAGCCGTACCTCTTTCGTCGTCGCTCATAGCCTATTCGTTCGCAAAACTTAAATGGGTGGGCAGGAACGTTATGTTCTTCCTTATGCTCGGTACCATGATGTTGCCCGCGGCGGTCACTCAGCTTCCGTTATACGTTATGTATTCGGCAAAGGGTATTTTCGGCAACGGCGGTTTTAACTGGCTCAACACGCTTTACCCGTTTACTATACCTAATTTGTTCGGCGGCGGCGCGGTATACATCTTTTTAATTCGTCAGTTTATGTTGGGTATTCCCAAGGAATTCGACAACGCAGCCATGATAGACGGCGCGAATACCTGGCAAAGATATTTTCATATAACTCTTCCTCTGTGCAAGCCTGTGCTGATTTACGTTATCTTACAGGTATTTATAAGCTATTGGGGAGATTATTACGGACCTATGGTATATTGCGACTCGGGCGAAATAAAAACGCTCGCACAGGTGGTGTATTATTCCACCAACGCAACCGATATGGTAGGTACCATTAAAGATAACATCGTTATGGCAGGCGCGGTATTTATGTCCGTTATACCTACGGTATTGTTCGCGATTTTCCAGAAACAGCTTATAGACGGCGTAAATATGTCCGGCATCAAAGGTTGATAAGGGTAGGGAATTATGAAAAAAATCTGCTTTTTGCTTGTATTTATACTGGTATTTTCGCTGTTCGGCTGCAATTCTCCGTCCGACAGTTCTTCGGGTGATACGGTTAAGCGTTATTACGATACGCGCATTATGACCGATTTCGAATATACTTCGGCAAACTTATGCGCGCTTGATAAAACCGGCAGATACGCACCTTCCGGCGACGTATACAACGGCAAGGAAACGGGTATTTTCTATCACCTCTGGCACGGCGTTCACGAAACGCCCGGCAAGGTACTCAATCTTACTGACATAATGAGGAAAAACCCCGATTATCTCACTTACGAATACATAGAGGAAAACAAACATCGCTTCCATTATTGGGACGAACCGTTATACGGTTATTACTGCTCTGCGGATCCGTGGGTTTTAACCCGTCATATCGAACTTATGACGCTTATGGGGGTTGATTTCTTCGTTTACGATTATACCAACTCGACAAGGTACGATGAGGAAGCCGACACGATGTTTGAACTTCTCGACAAGTATTACAAACAAGGCTTTAAAGTTCCTAAAGTTACAATGTATACGAATTCCGCCTCAGCAAGCATCGTAATAGGTGTATATAACCGCTATTTTGCGGACGGCGCCGTGCTGAAAGGCAAATACGATCATCTTTGGTATTCGCCTAACGAAAAACCTCTTATTATAGGCGTAACCAACCAAAGCCCGCCTGTGGGACAGGAAGAGTTATATTCCTATCTTACAACCGAGTTTTTCGATTTCAGGGAATCTCAGTGGCCGGACGGCAAGACCACCGTTCTTGACAGAGAAAAAGGTTTCCCATGGATGGAATGGGTATATCCTCAGAACAATTATAACGGATATATGAGCGTATCCGTTTCCCAGCATCCGGGTGCGCAGGCAAGCGCCGGCGCAAGGATGAACTTCGGCAGGGGATACTACGGCGGAATTAACGTCACCGAAGACGTAGAGATAGGTACAAACTATCAATCGCAATGGGATACGGCTATTGCGGACTCTTCCGTAAACACGGTTATGATTACAGGCTTCAACGAATGGATGGCTATAAAGCATAATGACGGCGAAAAATCCATTTTCGTAGACCTGTTTTCCGAAGAATATTCCCGCGACGTGGAGATGATGAAAGGCGGTTATGACGACAATTACGTCATTCAGACGCTTTTAAACACAAGAAAATTCAAGTATTCCGAAGCAAAACATTACAAATACTCGCTCAATTCTATAGATATTGAGGACTCGACCCTTTCGGGCTTCAATAAAGTTCTTAATTCCTACCGTGATTTTTCGGGCGACGCTATGCCGAGGAATTATCGCGACGCGTTCAGAACGACAACCTATATCGACAACAGCAACAGAAACGATATAGAAAAAGTTACCGTTACGCACGACGAAAATAATTTATACGTTCTGGTTAACACGAAGGATGACGTCACCGCATACGACGGCGGCGAAAACTGGATGACGTTGCTCATAGGAACGGGAAAAGACAATGAAAATTCATTCGGCGGTTTCAATTTTATAATAAACAGAAGCCCCGAAGCAAACGGGAAAACTTCGGTTGAAAAATCCCGCGGCGGTTATAATTGGGCGCTTTCCGGCAAAGCCGAGTACAGGATATACGGCAACGCAATGGTCTATTCGGTACCTCTTTCTATGCTTGGTCTCGATAAAGACAACTGCGAATTAAGGCTGAAAGTTTCCGATAACGTCACTCATTTCGATGAGATTATGGATTATTACGTTTCGGGTGACAGTGCGCCTTTAGGTCGGTTTGCTTATTCCTACGGTTTTTAAGCAGTTATTCATCCGATTATACTGCATTACTGCAAAGAGTTTTGACTTTTATGACCCCAAAAGGTCAATCTCATCCAAAACACTTTGCGAGCCTGAACTCGTCGGCGACTAACCGCTTAAACTCAATTCAACAAATTAAACAGATAAAGGTGGAAAAATGAAAAAAATATGTGTTTTACTTGTTTTTATAATGGTTTTCTCGCTGTTTGCATGCAGCGGAAATCCGTCTACGTCTACCGGTGGCGGTAATACTCCGAGTGAAACAAGCTTTACGCCCGAAGAGTACACGCTTATGAACACTGTCGGTACGGATGCGCTCGGCAGGTATTTCGGCGAAGCCGCAGGCAACAAAACAGGCACGAGATATGTAGGTATATGGTATTCGTTGTGGCTCGGTCAGCACAGCTACATGCAGTCCTCGGTGTACGATATCACCAAACTTCTTTCCTCGCCCGCAGGGACGGCGGCGCTCAACACAAACGTTGACAGCGAATATTCAAAAATGGGCGAATTCCACTTCTGTTCCGAACCCTTGTACGGATATTACAACATGCTCGACCCGTGGGTAGTAACTCGTCACGTCGAACTGTTAACCGCCGCGGGCATAGATTATCTTTGTTTCGATACCACCAACGCCGCGGTATATCAGGACGTTGCAAGGCTCGTTATAGAAACTCTCATAAAATTCCAGAAGCAGGGTTTTAACGTGCCCAAGGTAATGTTCTACACGAACTCCAACAGCGGAACTACAGCAAACGTAATTTACAACACATTTTATCAGACGGAAAAATACGATTCCATATGGTTCTCGCCCAACGGCAAGCCGTTGATTGCAGGCGTAACGAAAGACAACAACAAAGCCAGCAATATGGAGCTTGAAATTCCGAATTACAGCGATTATCTCGATACCGACAAACTCGGCGGACGTTTTGAAATAGTTGAGTCTCAATGGCCTCAGGGTTGGATAAGACACGACAACGCCATCCCTTGGATGACCTGGAGTTATCCTCAGGAATTGCATAAAAACTACAAAGCTATAAGCGTTTCGGTTGCTCAGCACGGCGACGGCGTTTTATTCAGCACGAAAAGCCCCAAGAGCAGCCGCGGTTTCAACGCGATAACGGGCGAAGTAGAGGACTTCCGTGAAGGCAAAAACTACGCTAATCAATGGCAAACGGTATTCGATTACGAAAAAGAGGGCAAGGAAGTTCAGAACGTAATGCTTACCGGCTGGAACGAATGGATGGCTGTTAAAGGCTTTAACGGCAGCGAAGCTACTTTCTGCGACGTTTACAACGAAGAATTCGGTCGCGATATAGAAATGAGCAAAGATCGCAATGCCGATAACTTCTTTATGCAGACGCTTTCAAACGTAAGGAATTACAAATTCAAACAGGGCAAAACCTACAAAAAGCAAAAAATGACAATAGACGCTTCGTCCGAAAGCATGCTCTTCCAATGGGATGCTGTAAAAGCTCATTACAGAGATTTCGAAGGCGACGCGATGAACCGCAATTACATAGACGCCGTAGGTAAGTCCACCTATACCGACAATTCTGCCCGCAACGACATTACGGACATAAAGGTCGTACACAACGATAAAAACCTATACTTCTACATTAAAACGGCGGCAGATATCACCGAATATAACGGTACGGATAAAAACTGGAT
>CAKQLR010000026.1 GCA_934254725.1 uncultured Clostridia bacterium
GTATAGCGGTAATGGCAATTTTATTCATGTATTCAAACAGAGGAAACCTGAAAAAACAAATTATAAGAATGTGCTTCTGGTGTTTGAATTACGCAATTGTTTCATATTTCTTTGTAAGCAAAGCATATGGCTTAATTACTTTGGCTGTGGTACTGGTATATCCGTTACTGAATAATTATAACGGGGAAAAGGGCAAACTAAGCTGGATGAAATGGTTTTTCTACGTATATTATCCGTTGCATTTAGTCGTTATAGGAATATTGAGGATAATAATATACGGAAATATCCCGTTACTGTTTTAATTAAACGAATTACGATTTGCCCGTAAACGCCCGAAAAACGTTAAAAATAAAATTTACGTGAAAATTATTGCGGAACGTTACTTTTGCTGTTTAAAGGCATATTAGTTCGTTATTTTAGCGGTTTCATAGAAATTTCAGACCGAGCAGAGGGAAAAATCCTTTTTCTCGGTCTTTTTTATGCCGAAAAAGAATGAAATTACATTTGTTAAGTGTGAGAATAATGGAATCCATATATATAAAAAACGGATATTCTTAACGCGAATGTCTGTTTTTTTATTACAAAAATTTCGGAAAGTAAAAAACAAACGAAAAAACATTTGACAAACCGAACGGTCGGTAGGTATAATATACGGGCAAATAAAAATTATTGCGGCATAGGGCTTCGATCCCTCGTCGCCGACAGAAATTTATGCTTAAAACGAACAGACTTATATTGAGAAAATGGAAGGATACGGACGCAGAGGATTTGTTTGAATATGCAAAAGATCCCGATGTCGGACCGATTGCAGGTTGGCAGCCTCATCGTTCGGTTGAAGAAAGCCTTTATGTAATAAAAAACGTTTTGAACGGTGCCGAGTGCTATGCCGTTTGCGAAAAAGAAAACGAAAAAGCAATCGGAGCTATCGAACTGAGACTTAACGGGCATACCGATATGACCGAGCGCGACGAGGAGTGCGAGCTTGGTTTTTGGCTTGGCAAACCGTTTTGGGGCAGAGGCTATATTCCGGAAGCCGCAGCGAAAATTATTCGTCACGGCTTTGAAGACCTCGGCATGCAAACGATATGGTGCGGATATTATGACGGCAATCAAAAATCGAAAAGAGCGCAAGAAAAAATCGGTTTTGTATATCATCATACCTGCAACGATGTCCCTGTTCCTTTGATGAACGAAGTTCGCGTCGTCCATACGAACGTTATGACGAAAGTCCGTTGGCAGGAAATACAAGCAAAATCAAGTGAGAAACGAGCGGAAAAAGAAGGTTAAAAGATTTAACGGTTACCGACAATGACAATAAAAGACGTTAAAAAAACTAAAAAGGAGTTCGTGAAATGAAAGATATTATAAAAATCGAACACCTGAGCAAAAGCTTCGGTAGCGTAAAAGCTGTGCAGGATCTGAGTTTTTGCGTGAAAGAGGGCGAATTATTCGCCTTTCTCGGCATAAACGGCGCGGGCAAATCTACTACCATAAACATTATGTGCGGTCAGCTTCCCAAAGACGGCGGCACTATAGAAATAGACGGCGAGGACCTCGACCGTAACCCCGATCATATCAAAAGGGAACTCGGCGTGGTGTTTCAGAATTCGGTTCTGGACGGAACGCTCAGCGTGCGCGACAATCTGCAAAGCAGAGCGGCTCTGTACGGAATTAAGGGCGAGGAGTTTTCTCGTCGTTTAGAAGAGCTTGCGAGGCTTCTGGACTTTGAAAACATATTGAAGCGTCCTGTCGGCAAACTTTCGGGCGGGCAGCGCAGGCGCATAGATATAGCAAGGGCTTTGTTCCATCGTCCGAAAATTCTGGTTTTCGACGAACCTACGACAGGACTTGATCCGCAGACGAGGAAGCTTCTTTGGGGCGTTGTTTCGGATTTAAGAAAGAAAGAGAAATTGACGGTATTTTTAACTACGCACTATATGGAAGAAGCGGCGGATGCCGACTACGTTATCATTCTCGATGGAGGCAAAATCGTAGGAGAGGGCACACCGCTCGCTTTAAAGAACACTTACGCGGGCGATTTCGTCACGCTGTATAATGTGGAAGAATCAGTTATTAAAGGTTTCGGGCTTAGTTATTCTCCCGTACGCGACGGTTGGCGTATAGCCGTGGCTGATACTAAAGAAGCGACGAATCTTATTTTGAAAAACCCTGCGGTTTTTACGGATTACGAGATAACAAAAGGGAAAATGGACGACGTATTTTTAGCCGTTACGGGTAAAAAACTGAACGGAGGAGAAGAAAAATGACGGGACTCGGATCACTTATTAAACGTAATTGTAAACTGTTTTTCAAGGACAAGGGAATGTTTTTTACGTCGTTGATTACTCCGCTTATCCTGTTGGTGCTGTATGCTACTTTTCTTGCAAAAATCTATAAAGATTCTTTCGCTTCCGCCATGCCCGAGGGCTTTTTTGTAGACGAAGCCCTTATAAACGGAGCGGTGGGTGCTCAACTCGTTTCGTCTTTGCTTGCCGTATGCTGCGTTACCGTTGCGTTTTGTTCAAATCTTCTGATGGTTCAGGATAAGATTAGCGGAGCTGCGCGAGACCTTACGATGAGCCCCGTCAAGAAATCCACATTGGCGCTAAGTTACTTTGTTGCAAGCGCGCTTTCTACCATGCTTATAAGCTTTGCGGCGCTGGCGGCGTGTCTCGTATATCTGGCGTTTGTCGGCTGGTATCTCACGTTTACGGACATTCTTCTTTTGTGTCTTGACGTTATAGTTCTTGTGTTGTTCGGCACATCGCTGTCGTCTATAATCAACTGCAACCTTTCAACGAACGGTCAAAGCTCGGCAGTCGGCACAATAGTCAGCGCGGGCTACGGCTTTATCTGCGGAGCGTATATGCCTATTTCCAACTTCGGCGAAGGCTTGCAAAAGGTTTTGTCATTCTTTCCCGGCACATACGGAACGTCGTTGCTTCACAACCACGCCTTAAACGGAGTTTATGCCGAAATGACCCGCATAGGTTTTCCGTCGGAAGTTGTAGAGAAAATTAAGGACTCTATCGACTGCAACCTGTATTTCTTCGGAACAAAGGTCGGCATCGGGGCGATGTACGGCGTAATGTTCGGTACCGTTGCCGTGCTTATCGGCATATACGTTTTAATCAACGTTCTCAAGAAAAAGAAGTAAAAATGAATACAATTTTAAGTTTTATAGGAACCGCGGCGCCGTGGTTTGCGGTAGGTTTGGTTATCGTAATTTTGGTAGTTCGCTGCGCGATAAACAAAAGAACAGACAAAAAGCGAGATGAAAACTATAGTCTCGAGGGAATGAGCCTCGGCATGTGTTTCGGGTTGCTTATCGGCACGATGTTTGAAAATTACGTCGGCGTAGGTATTTCCGTCGGCATGATTATCGGGCTGGCAATAGGAACGTGCGTACCCAAACGCGCAGAAAAATAGAACATATTTAATAAAAAAGGGAGAGTGTGGAATGGAAAAGGGAAACACAAAACAAGAGATACTTAACGTTGCGTTGAATTTATTTTCTACGCAGGGATTTGAAGCGACGTCCGTTTCGGAGATTGCCGAAGCGGTAGGGATTCGCAAAGCTTCGATGTACAGTCATTACGCAAGCAAGCAGGAAATTCTTGACGCGTTAATGGCTCAGGTGCTTGAGCAATACGACAAGCACTCTATTTTCGTGCATGCAGATTGGGATGACGAAGCTTTTACCGAAGCCAAGAAGAATTTATCCCCAGTAGAAGCCGAAAAGTTGATTTTTGAGCAAATTCACTTTATTATACACGACCCGATGATAAGTAAAGTCCGCAAAATGCTGACAATAGAACAATTTCGTAACGAGTATATGTCAAAGCTTCAGACTGTGCGTAACTACACGAACGTTATGAAATATTTTACGGGGCTTATGCGCTTTTTTATTCGCAGCGGAAAACTGAAAGACTGCGACGCGGAAATCATGGCGGCGCAATTATGTCTGCCCGTTTCCGTCTGGATAAACCTCTGCGACCGCGAACCCGACCGCGAGGGTGAAATTATGGCGCTTGTCGGGCGGCACGTAAGGCAGTTCTTTTCTCTTTACGGAAAAGAGTGAGGTGTTATATGGAAAAGACAAAGAAAAATATTATAATTTTATGTTTCTCCGTTATTCTTATTTCGGTTGTTACGTTTCTTGCAAGATTTATAAATTATATCGAGGTCACGGGGCTGAGAATTGCGGTTAACGTCGCGCTTAATCTTTTTAACGGATTTATCGCTTTCGCCGCGATGAAGCTAACGAAAATGAATATCGAAATCGATTTTAAAAACGGTCTGCAATACATAATCGGCGCGGCAATCGCGGTTAGCCTGTCTTTGGTTATCGCCGTCGTTCCCGCGCTTTGCGGCTTTTCGCTTGTAGGCGGTCACACGGATTTTTCCTGGTTCAGGCTTATTTATAGTTTGCTGTACTATCTGTTGATTATCGGACCGGTGGAAGAATTTGTTTTCAGGGTATATTTGCAGGACGTTTTCGTCGGCTTTTTCGATAGCTGTAAATGGCTCGGAGTTGTTATCGCGGCTTTTCTGTTCGGTTTATGGCACATTATAAACGGAAGTATCATTCAGGTTCTTTTCACGTTTGCCATAGGTCTTGTTTTCGGTTTTGCCAAGTACAAAATCAAAAATTGCGGGTACGTCGGGGTTGCTTTCGGGCACGGGCTGTACGATTTTCTGAACGTAATAGTAACGATGTTTATCGTCTAAAATTTCACGGAGAGGCAGAGAAATATGAGTAAGTATAACTTGCTTTGGCTTTATATACAGAAAAGAGGAAAGGCCGAAATAACTTTGAGTTTTGATGAAATCGCTTCTATTTGCGGCGTGCCGTTAGACCATTCGTTCCTTCAATACAAAAAAGAACTTGAAGAGTACGGTTACGAAGTGAAGAAAATTTCCATGAAAGAAAAATGGTAATTTTCCGCGAAAAAGGCGACATTTGAAAATTGCGTTAAAATTTTGAAGAGGAATAAAAACGTCTGCTTCGCTTTGCACTTTAGCAAAAGAAAGGCGATGCGAACCGAAATTTGTGAAGGAGAATAAATCGGTATGTTGACGACGGAACCGACCGCTGAAATGATTGCGGAATGGAAACGTATTTTTGAAAAATATCATTCATCCCTGACGCCAGACAGGAAAACGGGAGAAGAGGTAGACAAATATTTCAGGGGAAAATATCCCTGCACAGCATCGGACAACGAAGAATTTCGGGAAGCCGTTTATTTTAATATCACGGGAAACGAGTATTCCAAAAGTAAATTGAAAAACGGCACCCTGCCGGATATTCGCTGCTATAAGACGGGCAACGTCCTTGTCGGTATAGATTTAAACAGCGGGGAGTTTCATATGGAAAGCGAAAATATAGAAGATATAATTCCGATACACGACGACTTGTTTGTGTATCGCGGTTTGGATGCGGAAGATATTAAAAACTATTTTTTGGTTGCGGAGTATGTAAAGCTCTCCGCGAAGGCAAATAAAAATGAATAAATTTATTGTTTCGGCGCTTGCCGTTTGTTTTTTCGCTTGTTTTGTAATGGCTTTTACCTCTTGTAACCGCGATAATTTTACGGGCACACGCGTGGCGAACCCGAATTCTTACACTCTTGATATCGAAAGCATGAACGGCACCGACAACCATGCGATGAATTTAAAAGCGGGCGACATGATGCATATTCTGTTTAAAACCGAAAAAGGTGATTTGCATATGGAAATCACTGCTCCGGACGGAGCTGTACTTTACTCGGGCGACGGAAAAGACGTCATGATTTTGTCGTAAACATACAATAGTACGGCATACATTCTATTACAGTGAATGCAAGCCGAGCAAGGGGAAAAATCAGTATTGAAATAAAGGAGAAACAGAAGAATGAATAACAAAGAAAGCATTACGGCGCTTATGAGTTCTTTCGGTCGCGCATTTCACGCCGAAAATGAAAAAAGCCCCGTTTTCGCGGATAATCTCGCAAAAAAGTTGATGACGGAGGAAGAATATCAAGCCGTCCGCGGGTATATTCTCGGCGGGGCGAAGTTCTTTGAACCGGGTGCGGATACCGAAAAACAAGACCCGAATGAGCTGCTAAGGACGCTTGTGAATGTACATATAGCGCCTTCGCCGCTTTGCCGCTCGGCATACGCCGAACAGTCGCTTAAAACCGCTGTCATGACAGGTACAAAGCAGTACGTGATTCTCGGTGCTGGGCTTGACACGTTCGCTTTCAGAAATGCCGATTTTTTAGCGAAATACAGGGTTTTCGAGGTCGATCACCCGTTAACTCAGCAGGATAAAAAGGCGAGAATCGCCCGCGCAGGGTGGGCTGTTCCCGAGAACTTAACTTTCGTTCCCGTGGATTTTACCGAGGACAGCCTTACCGAACGCCTTATTGCAGGCGGTTTCGATAAGTCGGTCAAGTCGTTTCTCTCGTGGCTCGGCGTTACTTACTATCTTTCGGAAGAGGAAATAGATAAAACGCTTGAGGAACTTTCCGCCATTTGCGCCGACGGCAGCACGCTCGTATTCGATTATCCGGACGAAAACTTTTTTGCCGCACCCGAAAAGCGCGTGCAGAATACTATAATGATGGCCGAGGCGGGCGGCGAGCCGATGAAGTCGTCGGTTTCTTATAAAAAACTCGAGTTAATGCTTGAAAAACGTGGCTTTTTAATATACGAACTTTTAACGCCCGACGATATTCAACGGGACGTTATCGACGCGTCAGGGGCAAATATGAAAGCTTTCGAGCACGTCAACTACTGCCTTGCCGTAAAAAAAGGATAGAAAAATCGGTTGCTCTTTATTGCGTCTATAACCGAAAAAATTTCGCTTACAACAGCGCAAGGAACGCGAAGCCTGCGGTTGTCCTAAAAGTAAATCGTGCCGCGTAAACATAAGAGGAAAGGAAAATAAAATGTTTCAAAAAAGAGAAGTAAAAAATTCATCAAGGTTTAAAACAGCAAGACGTCTTTTGATATTCTGGACGTTGTTTATAGGCATAGGAGCGGTGGCAGGCGCTCTCGGAATGCTTATCGACCCCACGGGCAAGTCCATGGGAATGGATAAAATGTTGCCCTACTTTCAGGTGCTGCCGTTTGCCGAAGTTGTTTTTCGGGATTTTACGTTTTCAGGTTGGGCGCTTCTCATTGTCAACGGGCTGACAAACCTGACGGCTGCGGCGCTGTTGTTTACAAAGAAGCGCGGCGGGGTAATCCTCGGCGGCATATTCGGCGTAACGCTGATGTTATGGATATGTATTCAGTTTTATATGTTCCCGTTTAATTTCATGTCCACGGCGTATTTTGTTTTCGGTTTGGCGCAGGCAATTACCGGTTATGCCGCGTGGGTGTTTGAAAAGCAGGAAGCTTTTGCCGTAAATATTTCCGATTATCCGAATATCGGCACGAACCCCGACCGTTTGGTGGTGTTTTTCTCCCGTATGGGTTATGTCCGCAAACTCGCCTATGAGGAAGCAAACCGCACGGGCGCTTCGGTCTATGAAATCAAGTCTACGGAACTTACCGAAGGAACTGCCGGGTTTTGGTGGTGCGGCAGGTTCGGTATGCACAAATGGTGCATGCCTATAGAGCCTGTCGACGTAGACCTTTCCGCCTTTTCGCACGCTACGATATGCACGCCTATCTGGGTATTTTCGGTTGCCTCGCCCGTGCGTAGCTTTTGCACCCGTTCGGCGGGAAAAATCAAAGAAGTCGATTATATTCTCGTTCATCATCAGAACAGCGTTTACGAAAACGCCGCAAATGAAATGGACGGACTTCTGAAAATTAAGCGCACTTCTCTGTGCAGCGTTCGTTGCAGGGAGGGGCGTTACCGCGTCATTCTCGACGACCGAAAGGACGCCGAATAGTTTTGTCCGCGTAGGGGATAATTTAACCTCACCGTTTTTTTTACCGCCTGAATAATTATGAAAACGAGCTTGCTTTTGTCGGAGATTTATGTTAAAATATAACGGACAAGACGCATCACGGCACTGTTAAGTAAGTTGTTTACGCCGCATTAAACGCATTGCCGAATAGAAGTCTATGGGCGGTGCGTTTTGTTTTATCGAAAGTGAAAAGGAGGAAAAATGGGAAAAGAATTAACTTCTCAAACAAAATTTACAAACCGTTACTTGCAGGACATCGAACAATGGAGAGAGACCGACGTCAACGATTACAACCGCAAGGTGGGTTTTGAACTGTCCGAAGCGTGGACGGGCGCCGTTATCGTATTTGCGTTGATGTTCACCGTCCTCGGGTATGCGTGGGCGTTCATCGCTACGGCATTGCCCGATTCTGTCGGCACTACGTTAAAAGCATGCATAGGCATCGGGGTATATCTGATTTTCACGGCTCTGGTTGCGGTTTTTATGTCGAAGAAAAATCTGAAAAAATTCGTCGAAGTAAACCGCGGAGAGGTCGGGCACAGGGGAGAACCGTATTATAAAAAGGTCGTTGTTATGATTCCCGTGTCGCTCTTAATAGGCGTAGCCGTAAACGTTTGCCTGTGGTTTTTCGCGGTCAAAGACGTTAACAACTTCACTACTGATACCCTGGGAACTCTTCAGCCGATTATCTGCGCGATACTGTATCCGTTCTTTTATTATCTTTCGACTTTGGTTTGCCTTTCGGGCTTACAGAAAAGAACTTGCCCGGTTTGCAGGCGTTTCGACAGCGTTGTGACGAAAAACACCGCAAGATACGGTAAAAAGCGCGAAGGTATGGAGCACGTAACAAAAACTCAGACGAAAAAGGTCGGAGAGAAGCAAACGATCGCAAGATATTCCGATGGGTCTACCCGTGTGGTTTCCTCAGAACCGATTTACGCGAACGTAGTCGTTGACGAGTACGACGTCGAATACGGAACGGTTATGAGCGATTATATTACCTATTGCCGTCATTGCAGTTACATAAAACAGGGCACGCGCGAGCAGTCGTATAAGACAAGGGTCAATTGAGGAGGAAAGAAAAATGATAGAAGAAAAAGTATTGTTTCAATCCCCCGCCAACGAAGAAACCGTTCTTGAAAAAAGAGAGAGAATGGAACGCTTTGGCTGGGTACTCCGAGACAGCTCGTACGATAGCGACAGAAACGTAACCAGGCTTTTATACACGCGCGACTTATCTTTACCAGAAAATCAGTGGAAGAAAGACTCGGAGGAGGACGCAGAGGATGCCCTTCTTGCAAAAAGATTTGCCGAAAACAACATAGCGTACTGCGAGTACAGAAAAAACGAAACGAAGAAACCCCGTTCGCACACGGCGATTATAGTAATTATGATAGCATTTACCGTTCTGTGCGCGGTGCTTGCATGTCTGTTCCGCTATGCGGATATCCTTGCCTACGGCAAGTTTGAAACGGCCGAAGAGCTTGAGCATTTCAAGCAGACGTTCGTTTACGATTTCCCGGACGGAAAAACGCTGTTCGGAAAAACAAGTTTTACATATTCCGAAGTAGTTAATTTCCTTACTCTTGCGCTCGGCGGTATAGCCGCAATTTTTCTGGCAGTAATAGTCATCATGAGAAGAAGCACGAGAAAGAGCAAATTGATACAGGAATCCGAATACCGCTACCTTGAGGAACGCATGGAATACTTTGAGGATCTCGCTTTTGAAATGGAAGATCTTTACGACGAACTCAATGAGCTGGCGGAACTTTCCGAAGAGTAAAAACCGCGTAAAACGCGCATAAACGCCGTTTTTAGACAAATCTAAAATAAGATAAGCCCCGGGCGAAAAAACTTTTCGCCCAGGGCTTTTTACGTTAAAAAATTATTAAGCTATAACGGATTTATCTTCCGCTGCTTCGCCCAGCGTATGTTTCGGCAGGTGCTTGATTATCGCCGTTACGGATATAAGGAAAAATCCTATTCCTACGAACGGAGCGCCCACTATAAAGCCCGTGACCAACGCGCTTACCGCAAAAATCGAATATGTAATCACGCTTCCCGTGCGGTGGTCTTTTCTGAAAACTCCCACGACGATTATGTACGTAACAGCGAGAATAACGCCTATCCAGGTGATAAAAAAAGAAGCTAAAACCACTCCGAAAGAGGAAGCAATACACTTTCCTCCGTTAAAATCGTTAAACAGCCCGATCGCGTGTCCGAGCACGGGGGAGAGCATAACGAGGGAAAAGAAAATATTGTTTACGGGTAAAAACATTATCGCTGCGAACGCGGGCAGAAAGCCTTTCAGAATATCGAGCAGAAGGCAAAGCGATCCCGTAAGGATCCCGCAGTGTTTAAAAACGTTAGCCGCTCCGGGGTTGCCGTCGTCCGAAATCAAGCACACGTCAACCTTCTTGAGCGCACGAGGGATTATGCGGCTGAACTGCACGGAGCCGAGCAAAAAACCGCCTATAACGCACAAAATATAGACAATTACTTGTTTGAAATCCATTGTTCCATACTCCTTACTATGTCGTCTGCGGCAAAGGGATTTATCTCTTTTTCCTGTGCTTCAATCATAGCGTTTCTCTTTTCTTCGTTCGTTAAAAGTTCTTCGGCAAGGGCAATCGCTTCCTTGTTGTTTTTTGCGAGGACGGATATTCCTTTTTCCTCAAAGAACCTGGCGTTGCATGTTTCGCATCCCGGTATGGGTTTGAAGTGTACGAGCGGTACGCGCGCCGCGGTTACTTCGGTGCTCGAAAGCCCGCCCGCCTTGCTTATAACCACGTCCGAAGCTCTCAGATACAAAAAGACTTTATCGGTAAAACCTACTGCCAGAACCTTGTCCGCCGAAACAGTACTTTCTATAGTTTCTTTAAGCTTATTATTGTTGCCTGCAAGCAAAACCCAAAGCACGTTCGGGTCGTCGTTTTTGCATATTTCTTTAAGAAGGGATTTAACGCTTTCGCATCCCACGCCGCCGGACATTATAAGCGCTATTTTCTTGTCTTGCGGCAGCCCGAGAATTTCGCGCGCATTCTCTTTTTCAGGTGCGGAGGCAATCTTTGGCGAAACGGGAATGCCCGTTGGAATAAGCGTTTTTTCGTCCAGACCGTTTTCGATGTATGCTTCCACAAGGTCTTTATGCGGAACGAAAAATTCGTCCATTAAAGCGTCGCGTGTGAACGGAACAGTCGTGTAATCCGTGCCCACGCCGAAAATAGGCACGTCTATTTCTCCTTTTTTCTTTGCCTCGGTCAAAGCGAGCATTCCGTACAGGTGAGAGGCTATAGCCGCGTCGAATTCTTCGGCCTTAATGTATTCCGCAAGTTTGTCCGCATAAACGGCATTCCACGCGTACACGGGCGAGGGCAGGGGCGATTTATCGTACAGGTCGCCCATTTTATACACCACGCCGAAAGCCGCAGGCGTTTTTCTTATCATGTTATTGTAAAGCGAGGCTATCTTTTCGGGCGTTTTTTCGCCGCGGAAAGAAACGGGGTCTTTAAATTCGTATTCGGCTCCCGCGGCGGTCAGGGCTTCGCATATCGCTTTTGCTGCGCTGTTATGTCCTTCTCCGGTGGAGCAGCTTAACACAAGAACCTTCATTTTTATTCCTCCTTTGTGGGTTTCGTCACCTACATGTTGTTTTGCGGTTTTGATACTTTTATTATAAATCGTCCGCGGAAAAAGGCAAGGGAAACGAATATAAAGAATTTCTACTGCTATAGAATTATGAGAGAGCGCTCTCTATTGCCGCGAGATATCGAAAAAATCAACTCCACTAAAAGTAGAATTACAAGAAAAACCGCCTAAATGATTGATTTTTATGTAAAAATGATATAGAATGTAATCATGAAGGACGATATTAAAACTACGGTCGCAAGCAATTTGATTGCGCTGAGGAAAAGCAAAAATATGACTCAGGCGGATGTGGCAAACGCGCTTAACTATTCGGATAAGTCCGTTTCCAAGTGGGAACACGCCGATTCTTTGCCCGATATTTCCATACTTTCCGCCCTGTGCGATATGTACGGCGTTACTCTCGACTATCTTACGCACGGCAATGCGGAGGAGCTCCTTTTAAAAACAAAAGAAGACACAAAGCCGGAGAACGACCGCAAAATAGCAATAGCGATTTTATCGGTCAGCATTATATTTTTGTGTTCCACTATAGCTTTCGTGTATTGCTACGCGTTCAGAAGCGAGCCGTTTATTTTCTGGCAGGCGTTTCTGTGGGGCGTGCCCGCAAGCGCGTTGGTGCTCAATAACCTCAACAGAAAGTGGCTTAGAAGCAAAAGGATTTCCACCGTACTCAAATCGATATTTCTGTGGTCTTTTCTTGCGTGCGTGTTCGTGCAGTTTTTCGACTACACGCTGTGGCTTATCTTTATTGTCGGCATTCCGATAGAAATAATTATCGTCATTTCTTCCAGTCTTATAAATTATAAATAGAGTTCGGCTGGCAAAAATGCCGTTTAATCGCCGATATAGGGGGGTAATAGATAATTACTCCTCTTTTTATACGGAATTTTTTCAGAGTTACCTTTCGCCGTTTTAATTATATTTTTGTGTCTTTTTTGTGAAAAGATGTTGTGTTTTTTCATTTTATATGTTACAATGAAAGCATCGATTATACAAATCGGAATGAATTTTATCACATTCCGCGCGTACTCGCGTATATTGTATATGGCAATTAAAGGGCAAACGCCCGAAAAATAAAGGAGAAGGCAAAATGAAAGCAAGAAGGTTGTTTTTTACTCTCGTTGTCGTGTTTTTGGTATCCGTTGCTGCATTTGTGGGATGCGACAAGGGATGCAACAGGGAGTGTAAGCACGAATATTCCGGGTGGGAAACCGTAACCGCAGCCACCTGCACCGAAAACGGCACGCAGGAAAGAACGTGTAAAAAGTGTTCGGAAAAGGATACGCAAACAATACCCGCAACAGGTCATACATATAGTTGGAAGGCGGAAGTTGCCGCTACTTGCGAAACCGCGGGTGTAAAAGGACACTATGAGTGTTCGGCATGCTACAAGTATTTCGATACAGACAAAAACCAGCTTAACGATTTGACTATTTCCGCAGGGCACAATTACGGCGAATGGGTAACCGAAGTTTCTGCAACTTGCGAGACCGCAGGTGTAAAAGGGCACTATGAGTGTTCGGCGTGTCACAAGTATTTCGACAAAGACAAAAAACAGCTTAACGATTTGACTCTTTCCGCAGGGCACAATTACGGCGAATGGGTAACCGAAGTCCCCGCAACTTGCGAGACCGCGGGTGTAAAAGGACATTACGAGTGCTTGGCATGCCACAAGTATTTCGACGCAGACAAAAACTTGCTTAACGATTTAACGATCAAACCTCATACGCTTATATTTGTGGAGGGTCAGACGGCGACCTGTACGGAAAACGGTCGTAAGGACGCATATCGCTGTACTATCTGTCGTCGGTTGTTTGACGAGAACGGCGATGCCGTTACCGATTTGGTTATCCCCGCAAAGGGTCACACTTATACCGACATGATATCCGAAGTTCCCGCAACGGAAACCGAAAACGGAGTAAAGGCTCATAAGGACTGTAGCGATTGCGTCTTGCATTTCGATGCGGACGGCAACGAACTCGATGACCTTGTTATTCCCGCCTCGGCGCACGTATTCGGTGAATGGATAGAAGAAGTTCCCGCTACCTGCGAAACGGACGGAGCGAAAGGTCACTACGAATGCAGTCACTGCAATAAGAATTTTGACAAAGAATATAAGGTTTTGGATAACATTACGATAAAAGCCGCGCACGATCCCGAGTTCTATCCCGAAGTTGCGCCAACCTGCAAAAAAGCGGGTAACGTTGCGTTTTATCGTTGTAAGAAGTGCGGCGAGTTTTTTAATGAGAATATGGAAACGTTGGAAACCGTCGAAATCGCTAAATTGGCTCACACTTTCGGCGAGTGGGTAGAGGAAGTTCCCGCTACCTGCGATACGGACGGCGTAAAAGCGCACAAGACCTGCACCGTATGTCACGATTATTTTGACACCGACGGCAATCTTATTAAAGATATAATAATCGACGCCGCGCACAAGTTCTCCCTTCATGAAGGAACCGCCGCCACTTGCACTACAAGCGGCACCCTCGCATATAACAGTTGTTCGGTATGTAACAAAAACTTCGACGTGTTCGGTAAAGAACTTGCAGACCTAGACGGACTGACTATTCCCGCAAAGGGGCACAACTTCGGCGCATGGGTAAACGGTTTTGCCGCAACGTGTACGGAAGCGGGCATTGCAGGGCACTATCACTGCTCGAGATGCGGCAAGGATTTTGACAAAAACGAGCAGGAAATTACTTCCGTTATCTTAAACGCAACCAGTCATTCATACACGACCGAAACTATTATCGAAGAGGTTCCCGCAACATGCGTTACGGACGGAACGGTTGCACACTTCGAATGTTCCGCTTGCGGAAAGTTCCTGGACGAAAACGGCACCGTCATCGAAAACACGGTTATAAACAAAACCGGTCACACCTACGGCGAAACTTATGCGGGTGTTTCTCCCACCTGTACCGAAAGCGGTCGTGAGTTTGCAAACATCTGCTCCGTATGCGGCGGATATTTCTGGGATAGCAATAACAAGACTACTCTTACCGAGGAAGATCTGTACCTGCCCGCATATGGTCACGATTACTCGAACCATGAAAAGAAAACAGAAGCTACTTGCGAGGAAGACGGTCTCGAAGAAAACTATTACTGCTTCATGTGTGATTCGTTTTTCGATGCGAATAAGAACGAAACAACGTTGGACGCTTTGAAAATTCCCCAAACAGGGCATAAAATGGGTGAGTTTATAACAGGTAAGCCTGCAACCGAAACGGAAGACGGCATTGAAGATCACTATGAATGTTTAAACTGTCACGAGTATTTCGATGCGGACGGCTATAACCTCGCAACGATAGTGATACCCAAAACCTCGCATATTCTCACTGCCTGGGTTTATGAAGTCCCCGCAACTTGCGATACCGACGGAACGAAAGGTTATTACGAGTGTAGTCATTGCGAAAAGAAATTTGATAACGATTATCAGGAAATAGAAGATCTTACCATACCCGCAAGTCATAAATTCGGCGACCTCGTAGAGGCTCGTCAGGGCACGTGTAACGAACAAGACATACTTATCTCCCATTACCGTTGCAGTCGGTGCGGTAAGTATTTTGACAAAGATGGCAACGAGGTTGATTATTTCAATATCTTTGCCTACGGAGATCATCACGAGTACGAGGCTAAGAATGACGGCAGCTGGTGGGATCACCTCTTAAAATGCAAAGTTTGCGGACAGACAAACAGAAGAGAGCACACCGCAGGATACAAATATTACGTCAACGATGAAGGCGAAAACGTCAAGAAGTATTTCTGTTCCGTTTGCGGCTTCGAAGCAGACTACGAGGAAGGTTACGACCCCGTTAGCGACGTAGAGGTTATTCACCCCGTTTACGTAGGGTATTCTGCAAGGGTGTTCAGAGTTTATTTCGAGGACGGACACCGTTATAACGAATGGTATTGCAGCGATGTGTTCGAAGGTGCCGAGCTTGAAAGATATAACGCCCTGGTTGCTTCTCTCGAAGGGAAGAACTTCGAACCGTTCAGCAGAAAGTTTACCGCGTCTATAAACGACTTTACGAAAGAGATAGAAATTACTTTCCGCCCGTACGTTCTTTACGGAGTAATTACCGAAACGGCAGTGTATCAACAAGGCTATATAAACGGTTTAGACCAAATAGGGGTGTTATACGATTCGAACTGCTATCGCGAAACTGGCGAAACAATGACCGAGTTTTTAAATAGCGAAAACGTAGTAGACGACGGCGGTTTCGACGTGGACTTCGATTTTGCTGCGTTCGGCGGCAATACAAAGACCTTTACGATAAAGTATAAAGATTGGACGGATAAAGTGTACGAAGTTCTCGTAACCTTAACAACCGAAAAAACTCCCGTAGGTTTTTATGCAAACGAGTACAAAATCATTCAGAACGGAAAATTCATTTTCTACGTCACCTATTCGGACAATACTTCGGAGCCGACAGAGTTTACCGAGGATATGTTGGCGGAAGGCTCGTTTGATCCGTCCGTAACAGGCATACAAACGTTTACCATAAACGTTTTCGGACTGACTAAGGTATTCACTATCGAAGTTTGTCCGCCTGACGAAGTCAAATACTTCTACATAGAATCCCCGCAGATATACATCGGCGAATCTCTTGAAATAACCGCTTACTTCTTAAACGGAGACAGGCGCAATGTCGTGGTTACTCAAGAAATGATAAAGGGCAACTTCGACAATACCGTCGCAGGAAATTACGAAATTGCCATCACGTACGGCGGAGTAACTCAAAGATACAGTATTCAGGTCATCGATCCTTCCGATACGAGGGTGGAATATATCGGTATTTGCGCAAGCAGATACACTTTGATATGGGACGTTAAAAACGGCGAAGTAGTTAAGGATATAAGATACCTTTACATAATCGTAGAAAGGAAAAACGGTCAGCGGGATTTCGTAAAAGTTACCGAAGATATGATTTCGTACGACCCGGAGGAGGCTCGCAACGCCATAACCGAACGTACTTCGTTTAAGCTTACTATTTCTTACTACGGCGCGTCGTTAAGCGTATCGGTCAATCCTGCGGCTTTGAGCGAGCTTGAGGAAAACGATTTCAGAATACGCAAAACGAGCGACCTCGATAGAAGCAATTATAGTCAGCTGTACATTCAGGACGGAGACCTGAGCGAATATTTTGCCGAAATAATAACGAATAGCGGCGTTTACTTCCGGCCGCTTACCTCAGATATGTTCTATATCGCCGAGGACGTTGACGGAAACCGTACTTTGGTTCCGTTCGATTTCGAAAACTATCCGAGTGCGAAATACGACCTTGTCGTCGTTCGCGGCGACAACGAATACAGCTTTGAAGCGTTTGTTTATACGGAGGCGGAGGCTGAGTATTCGTTCTATATCAACACACGCAAGAATATTGTCGCCGGAACGAAAGAAAAAGTACTCGCTCAGCTTAGCGGGACGGATGTTTCAATGTATATACACGTCTGCAATTACAGTTCGTGGTTTAAATACATCGATTTCGACGACCTGATAATTGCTCCGAACGACGACGTAGACTTCTCCGCTCAGGGGTACGTATCGTTTACCGCGTCATACAACGGCATAGTCTTTGAACTGGAAGTCATGCTTATTCCCGATATGGAAGGCGTGGAAAGCAAAACTTATAACGTTGTTTCGACAGTCGGCGGATACACTCTTACGTTGTACGAAAACGGCTATGCTTATCTCGACGGCAGCGCCTCCTGGGCGACGTGGTTCGTCTTAAACGAAAGCCTGAATTTGTATCGAATTCACTTCGATTACGCTGATTTCTTCTTTGTCATCGACGGCAATCAGGCAACGATAATCAACGCAGAAACGCTGCTTGGGGAGAATTTGGAAGAATATACTTTAAAAACGGCATTCGGCGAATACGCGGTAAAGATTTACACCAAAAACGGCTTCTCCATGGCGGATATTTATGACGGCGACGGCGATTACGACAGAAGCGCATTAGTAACTTTCTCCGCAGACGGTAAATATATCGAGTTCGAAAACTGCGTATATACCATTGACGGAAACGTTATCGTGTTCGCGCCGCAGGGCAACACCGTTTACGTTGCTTACGTCACAGAAGATTCCGACAGCATGAAGGTCATATTCAATGATAACGGCAAGGCGTATATTTACAGGGTGATAGAACTTTCCGACGGAAAAACAGAGGAATTCATATTGCCTGAAACGTTTGAATGGAGAACGATCGGCAGCAGGATACAAATACTTTATGAAGGAAAGGTTGTCGTAGAAGGCAGACTTTCCGGTAACGAAGTTATTATCGAGCCGAGCAAAATAAGATAAAATACACGGGACGGAAAGATCCCCAACGATATTCTCCGAAGGCATTATAATAAAACCGAAAATATAACCCGCAAAAGAGAAAATTCGGGGAACAAAAAAGAACCGCTATCGTTTAAGGTAGCGGTTCTTTGCCGTTTTACGCGTTTTATTTTGCTTTTATCAGGCTTTCTCTCCGGTTTCCTTACAAGTACACGAACAGCCCGCCTCAGCTTTTTCTGCGGCTTTTAAAGCTTCTTCCTCGGCAGCTTTCAGCGCTGCTTCCGCGTCGGAAATAATCTTGTTCATTCTCTGCGCGCAGGCAACGGAATCTTCTCTTTCCCAACCTCTTGTGGTCATAGCGGCAAGCCCTATGCGAATGCCTGATGCCTCCTTCGGGCTTCTCGTCTCGTTGGGAACGCAGTTTTTGTTCACGGTAATGCCGTACTGCTCCAAAACGTCCTGAGCGGCTCTTCCCGAAAGGTGGGGATGAGTTTTTGTTAAATCGATCAAAAATAAGTGGTTATCCGTCCCGCCTGTCACGACGTCATAACCGAGCTTTATAAACTCGTTACACATAGCCTTGGTGTTTTCCACAACCTGGCAGATATATTGTTTGTAGCCGTCCATGCAGGCTTCTTCCGCCGTGATGGCTTTGCCCGCAATAATATTCTGAAGCGCCCCGCCCTGAATTCCCGGGAAAACCGCACTGTCTATTTTTTTTGCGAGTTCCGGCTTGCAGAATATCAACCCGCCGCGCGCGCCTCTTAGCGTTTTGTGCGTCGTGGTGGTAACGATGTCCGCCAGCCCGAAAGGAGAGGGGTGCACGCCCGCAACTACAAGCCCCGCGATGTGCGCCATATCCACCATAAACAGCGCGCCTACTTTTTTAGCAACTTTTTTGAAGTAATTAAAATCTATAATTCTGCTGTAGGCGGAAGCCCCCGCAAGTATAAGCTTGGGTCTGTACTCCAAAGCCTTTTCGAACATTTCCGCGTAGTCTATAAACCCGTTTTCGTCAACGCCGTAGAAAACCACGTTATAAAGCTTCCCGCTGAAGCTCACCTTCGACCCGTGCGTCAGATGCCCGCCGTTCTCCAGGCTGAGCGCCAGAATTGTATCTCCCGGGTTAAGCACTGCCATATACGCCGCCATGTTTGCCGAAGACCCGCTGTGCGGCTGAACGTTAACGTGATAGTTCGTTTTAAACGCCTTTTTAAAAAGATAGCGCGCGTATAATTCTATTTTGTCAATGTATTTGCAACCGCCGTAATACCTGCCCACGTTTCCGGTGTGCACGTAGTCGGGGTATTCCGCAATAAACTCGTCTATGGAAGATTGTTCGGGGTAGCCCTCGGCGTATTTGTTTGTCAAACTGCTTCCGCACGCCCGTTTAATGTCGTCGGAAGTAAAGTTTTCGCTTGCAATAAGCTCTATAGCGCTTTTTTGTCTGTCGTCTTCGTTTTTTATCGCGTCGATAATGTTAATCAGATAGTTTTTCATTTTTTTTGTCGTCCTTATGGTGTTTTTTCGTGTGTAGATAATTTTGCTGTAGGTTTTCTTTGGTAAAAATGTTACTGGGTGTTTCCTGCCTCTCGGGGAGATGAAAAAATTTCTACTCTGTCGATAAATTCAGCGGAAAGGGCGATAAAAAAATTGATTTTGAATGTGAACAAAGAAAAAAAATTTGATTATCAAGTAAATATTGATGTGTAAACGAAATATAATTATTCCCACTTAATATATTTCATAGGCTCATCATAGCACAAAGTTTTTCTAAAAGCAAGCGAAAATCGGTGTGCTTTTTCGTTAGTTTTTTGCAGGTTTGTTTTGTCATAATGCGCCGAAAAATGCCGAACTCCGCTCGAAAATTGCCGTTTTTTTCAAAAAGTTAATATATTTGTGTGAAAATTGTTAACATTTAATAAAATATACTTGATTTTTATTTCAAAACAAGTTATTATAATATTGCGGTATATAAGTATATATATTATCAAAAAAACACAAAAAACACTTTCGCTTGTTTATCACAAAAACAAGCAAGTAAAGCGATAAGGAGTAAAGAAGTATGATTATGAAAAACAGAAATTACATTTTTGCTGTATTATGCGCTATATTCGCGACTGCGATAGTCGGCGCTTTTACGGTATTTACGCCCCGGGATCCTATAGTGGAAACTGCTGCGGAAACGTCGTCTCCGGTTTTAGAAAATGACACAGGAAGTGTAAAGTATGATACCTTTGAAAGCGCATTCGCTTCTTCTAATAAGGTTTTTAGACTTTTAGACGGGGTCGTAATTAGCCAGGACGTAACAATACCCTCCGGCAAAACGGTTATTATACCTTATTCAAGTTCTGATAAAACGGGATATAGCGAGGGAGGCACAAATACAAGGGTGAGTTGGAATAGCGGTAGTAGTACTTCTACGCCTTACAGAACTGTCACCATAGCCGACGGTGCAACGCTTACCGTTAACGGAATACTTAAAATAGGTGCTGTTCAGCACGGAGAAGATCAACATGCAACAGGCCGTACTTCGGGTGCGTATTCAAAGCTTGTGAATAACGGTTCTATTATTGTAAACGGTAATATGGATGTACGCGGCCTTGTTACGGGCAGCGGTACCATCACCGTAAACAGCGGTGCGGAACTCAAACAACCGTTTATGGTCAATGACTATGCCGGAGGTACAAACACAAAGGCATTGTTCGATAATAATCAGTTTACGTTCAAAAATTTCTCCACGGTAAACGTTCAATGCAAACAAGTAATTAATTACGGTGCAAAGGTCGTGGGCTCTACGTCGCTTTATTTCAGGCTTTTTTTCAGTGCGAGTATTCACACTCAGGATATAAATCTTATATTCCCAAAAGGTTCTTCCTCCGACGGGGCTCTTATCCAAATGGAACAAGGCAGCCGTCTTGAAATCACTTATGAAAACAAGACAGTAAACCAAATGGTCGGCAATATTCACCTTGGCGACAGCGGCGTTTGCACTATTTCCGTTTACGGAAAAATCTCCGCCGGTGAATTTAGATTAACATATCAATGGACTACCTACAGCAGTGAAAAAATGCTGCTTGCCATTCCCTACACATATAATTTTATATTAAAGGACGGCGCAACCGTTACTATTGATAAGAAGTATAAGGTTATGCCCGGCGCGGTTATTACCGTAGAGCAAGGTGCTGCTATAAATGTTACTTCCACGGGCGAACTGTATATTTACGACGGACTTATTCAGGCGAATAAGAGCGGTAAGCAATACCCTCAAGCAAATATTTTAGGAGCGCATGGCTTTGCAAAGAGCGGTATGCTTATAGTAAACGGCACGCTTAACATAAACGGCATATTTGCGGGCATAGCTCAAACTAACGGTACGGGAGTAATTAACGTAGCCGCTGGTGCTAAAGTCGGAGAGCAAACTATCACCGACGGTTGCTCGGATGGTTACACAAAGAATAAGACTGTATTTAAGATGTCCGGCAGGGTTTACGGCTTATACGGTTTTACTAATCTCGTAGCGGGCAAAACTTATAAGGCATATGCAGAAAACGCGTTTACGTTAGATGCTTTCACGGTTGATTCTGCTGAAGAAATTCCTTCTTCCGAATGGACAGTCACCCTTAACCAGGCTATGAGCGGCAGATTTTTGGAATTTGACGGCACAAATTTCAAAGCAACGGTTAAATTTTCGGCACACGAAGCCTTAAACGGCAAGATTATAAAAATCAACGGCAAGGATTGCCTTATTTCGGGTGGCAAAACAGAAGCCGCCGATTTGCAGTTTGCTGCAGACGGAAAGTTTACCTACTACACCGACGGGGTTGAAACCGCCGCGGCTTCGCACGAGGGGGTTATTGTCCCCGACGTAGAAACGGCTTTAGACAAAGCCGTTGTTTCCGTTGAACTTGACGGCGGCAACGTTTACGAGGTGAACGAGGGGCAACCTTTCGTTCTTAACGCCCTGGTAACATACGGCGACGGCACAACCGAGCTTATACCTCTTACCGCGCCGGAATTTACCACGTACGTTAAAGAAAACGCACAGCTTACAAGCGATAAACTCGTAAACCCGTTATACCACGATTTATGGGTTATAAGGGAACCTTTGGCGAATTATATAGCTTCGGTTGAGGCTCTTTCCAAGCTGTCCAATGACACTTTAATTAAAGCGGGCGAAGATTGCTACGCTTCTTATCTTACGCTTACATACGGCTTAATCGATACGGATTTAGCTTTTGTTAATAACAGAATCGGAACTTTGCAAAATTACGCAAGTAAAATTGCAAAGAGCGTTACCGTGAACGAAAGCATAACTTACGGTAATGAAACCGTATCCGTTACGGTGACTATGTTGGATGAGAAGCCTGAAAGTAAGCTCACTGTTGATGCTGCTATTACGGGCTTTGGGTTAAACAGTAATAACGATATCTTCGCAACTGTTGTTTATACAAGCACATTTGCCGGCGGTTACACGATAACTAAAACCGAAAACGCTAATGCTTTAGATGTAACGATAGATTGGACTGGCGATAGCTTCACCTATAACGGAAAAGAACAAGTCCCGGCAGCGTGCGACCCTGACGGTATACTTTCCGCCGACAAAGATTATGTAAACGTTGTTGTAACCGGCGGACAAACAGACGCAGGCGAAAATTATGAGGCTATTGCCTCTCTTGAGGGAACCCGCGCTTGTTTTTATACTATAGCAAGTGGCGAGAAAAAGACTTTCTCGATATTGGCAAAAACAGCTGAAATTACAGCCGCTCCCGAAAAAACCACGCTTACAACCGAAGATACTGATATATTATTTGTTGCAGCATCGGATGATTTGGTGGAAGCCGATAAATCGAGTATTTCTTTCAGCTACCAAATATTCGTATTTAAAAACAATAAAGACGAGCAGATCGCTACGGTTGCGGCAAACGGCACGCTTACGATTGTAAATAGCGATTTCAGCACAAAGAACGGCGCATTAAAGCCCGGTAATTACAAAGTAGCTGCTGTTGCGGAAAACCCAAACTATGACTTTAAGTTTGGTAAAACAGCGTTCACTGTAAAAGCCGCCGAAGGATATTACACAATAAAAATAGACCAAGGTGACTCTGCAGAATACACCGGCAGTGAAATTAAACTCACCGCAACCGCAGCAAACGACAAAGGCGAAAAAGAGACCGCAACGGTTATTACTACCGACATAAAGAATGCGGGTGATTACGAAGTAGAAGTAAAGGTTGGCGTTCTTGAACAAGTATACACTTTCAAATTCACCGTAACGCCTAAAACCATAACAGTTACTTGGGACATAGAAGTCCTAACAGGAACAAAACAATTCTCTTATGATGCAGAGGCTCATGCTCCTGAGATAAAAACTGTGGACGGTATAGTGGAAACCGACGATGTAATGGTAACTGTAAAGCCATCGGAGTGCATAAATGTAGGGCGCTATCAGGCAGAAGCAGTTCTTAGTGGGGACGCTTTAGTTGTTAAAAATTACGTGCTTATAAATGGTACGTGTGACTTTGAAATACAACAAAGACTTTTACAAATAAAAATATCTGCAACTGAAAGCTATTACGGTGATGATCAAGGAACGATTATACTTTCAACAGGCAGACCTGGAAAAATATATGGTAAAAAAACAAATGGTGAGGATTTAACTGTTTATGACATAGTAACCATTAACTGTGGTGTAAACAATAAAACTCCTATTGGGACATATGATATAACTCTTGATGCAGATTCAACAGAATTTGGCAAGAACTACTATATAACCTTTGAAAAAGGCACTTATACCGTAAAGCCGCGCCCCGTAACGGCAACGGTTAGTGTAAATGATATTGTAGATACAAATACGGATAAATTAACTCTTGATGTCACGTATACTACTACGCTCGCGGACAAAACTCCGCTTGTTAACGGAGATACAACTCTTTGCGAATATACCTACAATATATATAGCGGAGATACAATTGTTGCAACTGTGAATAACTTGGGCGTGCTTTCGACAAAGTTGATTCCGGGCACTTATACGATTGAAGCTGTAGGCAACAACAATAATTACGATATAACTTTTGAGAGAACCTCGTTCACTGTACAGCCTGCGAAGGGTTACTACACGGTAGAATTCAAAGACGGCGGCAAAGAGAAATCGACCATATACGACGGAAGCGAACTCACAAGGGATTTTAACAATTTTGCTTTTACAGTAAAGGTGGGCGAAACTGTAGTTACGGCGACGGTAGAAGTTGTTTCTATAACAAAGGACGGCATAGATGTCACAATAAGAAACGTAGGCACTTATACAATAAAAGTAACGGTTAATGGGTTTGCGCAGCTGCAATACGAGCTTACTTACAAGGTAACGCCCAAGGAGATTAAAATCGATTGGAGCGACACTTCAAGTCTGGTTTATAAAGGTTCGGCTTATACCATCGAAGCGACCTTGCCCGGCATAGTGAACGGCGACACCGTAACCGTAGCTGTTAGCAGCGTTAGCGGTGGCGAATTTAAGAATGCCGGAAAATATACTGCAACGGCTACGCTTGGCGGTACCCATGCAGGCAACTATGAATTTACAAATACGACGGTAGACTTCACCATATCTCCCGCGGAGATAAATGTTACGATAGGAAACGCCGAAAGTGTATACGGTGACGAGATAGATTTGTCTAAAGTATCGCTTACTGTCACGGGCAAATTCTACGGCGAAAATATTTCTGCAATCGTAAAACTTTCTTGTAATGCGAAAAAAGGAGACTCTGTAGGCAATTACGCAATAACCGGTATCTGTAATGACACAAACTACTATATAACCTTTAAAAAAGGCACTTATACCGTAACTCCGCGCCCCGTAACGGCAACGGTTAGTGTAAATGATATTGTAGATACAAATACGGATAAATTAACTCTTGATGTCACGTATACTACTACGCTCGCGGACAAAACTCCGCTTGTTAACGGAGATACAACTCTTTGCGAATATACCTACAATATATATAGCGGAGATACAATTGTTGCAACTGTGAATAACTTGGGCGTGCTTTCGACAAAGTTGATTCCGGGCACTTATACGATTGAAGCTGTAGGCAACAACAATAATTACGATATAACTTTTGAGAGAACCTCGTTCACTGTACAGCCTGCGAAGGGTTACTACACGGTAGAATTCAAAGACGGCGGCAAAGAGAAATCGACCATATACGACGGAAGCGAACTCACAAGGGATTTTAACAATTTTGCTTTTACAGTAAAGGTGGGCGAAACTGTAGTTACGGCGACGGTAGAAGTTGTTTCTATAACAAAGGACGGCATAGATGTCACAATAAGAAACGTAGGCACTTATACAATAAAAGTAACGGTTAATGGGTTTGCGCAGCTGCAATACGAGCTTACTTACAAGGTAACGCCCAAGGAGATTAAAATCGATTGGAGCGACACTTCAAGTCTGGTTTATAAAGGTTCGGCTTATACCATCGAAGCGACCTTGCCCGGCATAGTGAACGGCGACACCGTAACCGTAGCTGTTAGCAGCGTTAGCGGTGGCGAATTTAAGAATGCCGGAGAATATACCGCAACGGCAGAACTCTCCGGAGATACAGAGAACTATGAATTTACAAATAATACTGTAAATTTCACCATAGAGGCAGCAAAGATAACTGTTACAATAGGGGATGCATCAAGCGTATACGGCGAGAAGATAGATTTGTCAGGAGTAAAGCTTACTGTCACGAATGGCACACTTTATAACGACGAAAATATTTCCGCAATCGTAAATCTTGCTTGTGGAGCAACAGAAAAAAGCGATATAGGCGATTATGAAATAACCGGTACCAGGAATGACACAAACTACTATATAACCTTTAAAAAAGGCACTTATACAATAACTTCGCGCCCTGTAACAGCAAAGGTGACTATAAAAAACATAGATACCGGAACCAAACAATTAGATATCACCGTTACTCACATTTCCGGGCTTTTGGAAGGAGATTCCATTTCGTATAATTACGAAATATACAGCGGAAACAACCTGCTTGCAACTGCAATAAATGGTGTGCTTGAGAATACATTAGTTCCTGGCACCTATAAGGTTAAACCTATAAGCCAAAACAGAAATTATACGGTAACGTTCTATGACGGAGAAAACACCGTTGAAACGTTCGAATTTACGGTAGTGCCGGTGAATGATTACTACAAAGTAGTATTTGCAGACGACAAAACAGAGAAAGAATACGACGGGAACAAAGTTGAGCCTAATATTAAAGTAACGGTGACCGACGGCGGCGCAGCTGTTTCCACGGAAGAAATAACTGTTACTATAAAGAATGGCAACGGCATGGTTGCGGAAATAAGAAACGCAGGACTTTACGAAATAATCGTAACAATCGGCGGGTTCGCGCAGGAATACAAACTTTATTACACTGTAACGCCCAAGACGATTGAAATCGAATGGAGCAACACTAAGCTTGTGTATAATGCGCAACCTCAGAAACCTTCGGCAAAAATAAAAGACGGCGAACTTTGCGGTAACGACAATGTAACGGTAAATGTAAGTACTGAAGGCGGCTTTGAAAATGTAGGCAGTAATTACAAAGCAACGGCTACGCTCGGTGGTACTCATGCAGGCAACTACACCATTTCAAACAACACTCACAGCTTTGAAATAACCAAAGCTAC
>CAKQLR010000027.1 GCA_934254725.1 uncultured Clostridia bacterium
CGTTTTCAAAAGCCAACGCGTCGCCTGCGCTGTTAACGGTAACTTCGGTAAGAGCCGAAATATTGCCGAACGCATTTGCACCGAGTGCCGCAAGGTTTTCGGGCAATGTGAGCGAGTTAAGGCTGGTACAAGAATAGAACGCCTGTTCGCCTATCGTAAGCGCGGGATCGTTTTCAACGCCCTTAAAATCAAGCTTTTTAAGTGAGTTACAGGTCATAAATGCCTGCTTTTTGATTTCGGTTACGAAACCGGGAATTTCAACGGCGGTAATTTTGGTGCAGCCCTTGAACGCACCTTCGCCTATCGAGGAAATACCGGAAGGAATAACGAATTTACCCGTTCTGCCGACAGGACAGTAAACTATTTCCGTTCCGTCCGAATTGCAGAGAACACCTTCTTTTGACGTGTAAGTTCCGCCGTTTCCGTCTACGTTGACTTTAACAAGCGCCGTGCAGTTCAGGAAGATGTCGCCGGTGAACTCGGTAAGGCGGGACGGGAACGTAATTTCGGAAAGAAGCGTGCAGTATCTGAACGCCTGAGACGAAACTACGAGGGGCTTAGTCTCCTCTCCCTCCGGAACTCTTTTAAACACTACCTCGGTAAGGTTTCTGCTTGAATAGAATGCCTGAGAGTTAATTGCCGTAACGGAAGCGGGAATTGTAATCTTGGAAATTTTAGAACTTCTGAATACGGAAACGGGAAGGGTTTCGATTCCGTCGGGAATTACGTATTCGCCCAGTCTGCCTACGGGGAAGTATTTTATTTCCAAGCCGTTGTATTCGTTTCTGAAGAACAATACGCCGTCCAGAGAGTAATAATTACCCTTTAAGTTATTTTGCGTTTCGTAGATATTTACATTGAGAAGCGAGTCACAGCTGCTGAACGCGGTACCCGTGGAAATATCCTCGATGGTATCAGGGATATTAACTTCTACAAGGTTGGAACAGCTCTGGAACGCGCTGCCTTCTACTATTTTAACCGGTTTGCCGTTGTAGGTTTCGGGAATGGTTATGTAGGAGAAGTAGTCGATATCGAGGCCGCCCGCAACGGAGTACGCGGTGCCGTTATCTATTTCATAGAACTCGAACGCAACGTACCATGCAGCGTAAAGCTTTCTGTTCTGTTCGTCATAGTCCCATATTTTATAGCTTTGACCAAGCTCGTTGGTGTATCTGGTGCCTTCGCCGTTGGGCATGGAGTACCAACCGCCGAACCTTCTGGTTTTATCGGGGTGCATTTCCTGTTCGGGAACCGCCAATGTATATCTGGAGCCGAAAGCGACGGTATCCGTTTCGATTTCTTTGCCTTCTAATTGATAATCGAGGCTAAGCGTGTACTGTTTTGCTTTCCATATAGCGTAGAGAGTAACGTCGGCTTCGTCCGTAAACGTACCGTCGACGTACTTAGCGCCTGCCTGAAACGCATTATACCAACCGACGAATTCGTGACCCGCGTACTTGGATTCAGGCAATACGAGATCATCGCCCGTTGCGAGATACTGCGTGCTTACCGGGCTGCCGCCGTTAGCGTTGAACGAAAGAGTATAAGAAGTAACGGTTGTCGTAGCAAGCGCCTTTTCGTCCCCTCTTGCGTTTAAGTAAAGTACTTCGATTGTATTTTCGCCCGAAGACGTGAACGCTATCGCGCATTCAAGCTCGGTTGCGGGTACGGTAGAAACCAATCTGCCGTTCAATATAACTTTATAGCTCTTTGCGTTTGCGACGGACGTCCAGATAACTTTGCCTTTTTCGTATGTAACGGAAGCGGTGGTTACATCGTCATCGCCGATTATAATAGCTATTTCATCGGAGTAAGCGGAGTTATTCTCCTCTTTTTCCCCTTTCGCCATTACGGATACACCATAAACCCCGTTGCCGTTTGCAAAGCAATCGTCGGTGAGTTCGAATGTAATTACGCCCGCTGCAGCGGCAACGTTCTTAGTAACCTTACCGACTTTGACAACGTATCCCTTTGCTCCCTCAACTGCGTTGAACGTAACGGTCTTGCCTGCGACTTTAAGTCCGCCGGGAGTAGCTATGTGTTTTTTATTATAAGTATAAGTAGCTGTTTCGGAAGAATTGTAGCCCTTAGCCGTAGCGGTTACTTTTACGGTATATGTGCCCGCCGCGAAAAATTTAAGAGAATATCCTGCCTTACCTACGGTTTCATTTTTCTGAGTGCTTCCCGCAGAAACGACTTCCACCGTGTAGCCGGTAGCGTTCTGAACGGGCGACCAGGTAAGTTCGTCCGTGGTTTCGTTTACGGTAAGACCGGAAACGTTTTCCAAAGTTCTGTTTACGACGTAAGCGTCCGAAACGGAATTAGCGTAACCTGCGGCTTCCGCCTCGACGACGAACTTAATGCCGGCGGGACTCATATCGCAGTTTATAAAGTTGTAGTAAGTGGAAGTACCGTTATCTACACGGGTATGAACGTGTTCGGCGTTTCCGCATTCTACGGTTACATAATATTTTTCGGCGTGTTCAACGGGGTTAAAGCTTACAACGAACGTATCCGCAAGCTTAAACCCGCTTACGCGAACAAGCGCTTTGTTCTTATAAAATGCTTTGTAGGTCTTTCCGTCAACCTTAACTTCTACGGCGTAATCGCCCGCGGTTGCTTTTGTGAAGTCATACGAGTATCTGGTGCTTCCGAGAGTCGTGGCAACGGCAACGCCTTCGGGTCCTTTTACGGTGAGAGCGTAATTTTTGTTTACGCCTGCGGATTCCCAGAAAATACCGTTTGATTTAACGTTTAATGCGAGGGCGTTATCTTCCGCATATACTGCATAGAAGTTCGTATCCGTTTTAAGCGTTTCGTCCTCATATTTGCAGGTCAATTTGTCTGCGCTCTGATAATCGCTTATCCACCAGCCTTTGAACGTTTTGCCGGTTACGGTCAGTTCGGGCACGTCGAAAAGTTTTCCGCCTACGGTGTTCTTTACGAAAGCTACGTTTCCGTTGCCGTCATAGAAAGTCGCAACATATTCGTTTGCGTCCGCGTCAACCGCGGTGAAGCGACCGAAAACGCTTATATCGCCCGTAATTATCGTACCGAAATTATAAGGAGTTTTAAAATCGGAAGAGGCATACCAACCGACGAACGCAAACCCCGTTTTAGAGGGATTAGCGGGTTTTTCGACGGTTCTGCCGTTAGTTACGGATACCTTAGTCGTTTTTCCGTCCGCAACAAAGGAAACGGTGAACTTTACTTCTTTATATAAAGTATAAGTCGTTCCCTTGTAAGTGAACGTTAGCATGTTGTTACCGAAATTTGCTTCAACCTTTTCGGCATCCGTGCCGAATTTGAACAACCATTTGTCGGAGTCGAAGGTAAGAATACCTACCTCTTCGACGTCGGTCTTCAAAACGAAGTTATTGTCGGTAATCGTCAAGCTGTACTCGCCGTTCGGGGTAACGCAAGAGTAAACTCCGTTTACGGCAGAATAATCAACCTGATTGTTCTTCTTACAAGACATACCGAATGCGCCAAACATTACGATAGCGAGTACGAATAGAACCGATGCGATGATTTTCTTCTTCATAAAATACCTCCTGTCTTCATGTGTCGATTTTTTGCTTTATGTTGTTTTATTGCCATCTCGACAAAAACGGCTTAATTTCGATTTTACTTCATTTTTGCGACGGTACCGCTTTTTGCAAAGCCGACGCCGACCGAACAGCCCTTTGATATAAGTATTTTTTATACCCACCATAACACGTTTTTATAATCTGCTTTACCAGAAATATATCCGCAATTTAAAGATTTATAATGTGTATTTAATACTTTTTATTGACTAAGCTATTTTTTTATGTAAAATTTCAATTTAATCATTAGTATATTAGAATTCCTTAAAAAAGTCAAGCGGTTTTTTAAGGTTTTTTTGGTTTTCGCAAAAAAAGATTAAAATGCTGTTCCTGCCAAAGTGCAAAATGTAATTATTTAACATATTTTGCAATGCTTTTTTTTATTTTAGTCCCCTATCGCATACTCAAAAAATGCAAAAATACAGGACAGCTTTACAGTTTTACAAGAAAAAGGCACTATAAAACTAACAACAAGCAATTATTTTCGTTCTGCTTTAAAATACGTGAAAACATGTTTTATTGACATTGGTAAAAAACAATAAAAATTTATTTTTACCATACGCTGTGAGTTTGAAAAATGGGTATTGCAAAAAACGGTAAAATATGGTATAATAATTTATAAGGGTATATAAGGAGGAAAATTTATATGTTTGTTTTCGTGATTCTGTTTATTGTTTTAACTTTGCTCGTTTCAGGGTTAATCGTTTCTTTATATGTAAAAACAACCTCTACACCAAAGGGCGAGAACGGCGAACGGATAGTTGCTAAAATTTTAGGCGAAACCGTTCCGGGCGAACATTATGTTATCAACAACCTGCTGTTCACAACAAAAGACGGGCACTCTTGTCAAATTGACCATATATACATAAACCGCTACGGAATATGGGTAATCGAAACTAAAAACTATTCCGGTTTTATTTACGGAAGAGAAAACCAGCAAGAATGGACTCAAGTTCTGTCTTATGGAAAAACAAAACGTAAATTCTACAATCCAATAAAACAAAATGAAACGCACATTTACTATTTGTCGCAATATCTGAAAACATATAAAAACTTCAATAATCTCGTTGTCTTTATTTCACGAGCAAATATACAAAACGTTTCCTCTACAAAAGTGTGTTACGAAAGAGCGCTGTATCAAATAAATGACTATAAAACAGATATCAACCTTTCCGTGGAGCAAATGGAAAACTACTATAACACTTTGTTAGCTCTTAAAAACGAAGCCTCAGTTACTTTAGACGCTCATATAAAAAATGTTAGCACGATGAAAAACAACCTTTCTCAGAATATTTGTCCGAGATGCAACGGAAATTTAGTAATCAGAAACAGCAAAACAGGTCAATTTTACGGGTGTAGCAATTATCCGAAATGTAAATTTACTAAAAAAATCGATAACCAGCCTTTTTCACCCCATAACAACCCGTTTGAAGAATATGGCAATTCATTTGATGATTTCAACAATACTTTTCCCGAGCACAACAATCTTAGCGAATTAAGCACCCCCTCTTCTGAAAACAATAAAGCATTTGACGAATACAACAATGCTTCCGGTGAGTAATTGACAAAAAACATTAAGCAGTTTACCATATTTACATTTTAAAACAAAAAGCGAGGGGGTACGTTGTCGTAAAACCTCTCGCTTTTTATATCATTTTAAAAATTACTTTTTGTAACGTTCTCTCGCAACGTATTCGGTGTGAAGAATTTCATGAGCCTTGTGGCTGCCGGGTTTGCCGAGATACGTATCGTAAAGTTCTTTAACAACGGGGTTGTCGTGGCTCTTTCTGAGCTTGGCGTTCTTATCCGCTTTATACAGCGCGCTTGCGCGAAGAGCTTTGTAGTCCACGTTTTCCCTCGTTACGCTCGACATAATGGGCTGACCGCCACCGTTTACGCATCCGCCGGGGCAGCACATAATTTCTATAAACGTATAATCGCCCTTGCCGGAAGCAACTTTTTCGCAAACTTTCTTGGCGTTGGATATACCCGAAGCAACGGCTACTTTAACGTTAAGACCGTCTATATCGTAAGAAGCTTCTTTTATGCCCTTTGTTCCGCGAACTTTCTTGTATTCGAGATTATCCGCTTCCTTACCCGTAATTGTTTCTACAGCAGTACGAAGAGCCGCTTCCATAACGCCGCCGGTTGCGCCGAATATAACGCCTGCTCCGGTGTACATTCCGAGAGGAGCGTCGAGTTCGCCGTCCTTAAGCTCGTTGAACAAGATACCGTTTTGTTTTATCATCTTGGCGAGTTCCCTCGTCGTGAGAACCGCGTCGATATCCGGGATACCCGCAGCGCTTTCGCCGTTTCTGGTCTTTTCAAACTTCTTTGCGGTACAAGGCATGATAGATACTACGAATAAATTCGAAGGATCTATGCCGAGTTTTTCCGCATAATACGTCTTACAAACAGCACCGAACATCTGCTGAGGACTCTTGCAGGTGGAAAGATTCGGAATGAGTTCGGGATAGTAATATTCGAGGTATCTGATCCATCCCGGCGAACAGGATGTGAACATCGGCAGTGCACCGCCGTTCTTTACCCTGTCGAGAAGCTCGTTGGCTTCTTCTAAAATAGTAAGGTCTGCCGCGAAGTTTACGTCAAATACCTTATCGAAACCGAGCATACGCAAAGCAGTAACCATCTTCCCCTCTACGTTGGTGCCCATAGCCAAGCCGAATTCCTCGCCGAGACCTGCCCTTACAGCGGGTGCGGGTGCCGCGATAACGATCTTTTCGGGATCCGCGAGAGCCGCGCGTACTTCGTTGATTTCCTCTTTTTCGTGAAGCGCGCCCGTGGGGCAAACGTTGATACACTGACCGCAGGCAACGCAGGGGCTGTTTACAAGGTCGTTTTCAAACGCGCAGCCTATCTGAGTTTTGAAACCGCGCTTCATAGGTCCTATAACGCCTACCTCCTGAATCTTACGGCAAACGGCAACGCAACGACGGCAGAGAACGCACTTGGAGTTATCTCGAACGAGATACTCGGTAGAGGTTTCCTTTTCGGTCATATGCTTTTCGCCCTGGAAGCGATTCATATCGCAACCGTACTCGTAGGAGAGATCCTGAAGTTCGCAGTGAGTACTGCGGTCGCAGGAAAGACAGGACATATTGTGATCTGAAAGAATAAGCTCGAGCGTAGTTTTTCTCGATGCTCTTACTTTCGGGGTATCGGTGAATACTTCCATACCCTCGTTTACGGGGTAAACGCAAGCCGCGACGAGCGACCTTGCGCCTTTAACTTCTACAACGCAGATACGGCAAGCGCCTATGGCGTTGATTTCTTTCATGTAGCAAAGGGTAGGTATTCTGATACCGATGGACTTTGCCGCCTGAAGTATTGTGGTCCCTTCTTCAACCTGAACGGGAATATTGTTAATTTTAAGATTTATCATCATTCTCATTTCCTCCGCTTAGCCTTTGACGATAGCGCCGAACTTACAAGTTGCGATACAAGCGCCGCACTTGATGCATTTAGCTTTATCTACCGTGTGTGCTTCTCTTACCGTGCCGCTTATCGCGCCTACGGGGCATTTTCTTGCGCAAGCCGTACAACCTTTACATTTTTCAGCTATGATAGAGTAGTTGACAAGCTTCTTGCAGACGCCTGCGGGGCAGCGTTTTTCCACAACGTGAGCGATATATTCATCTCTGAAATAGCGTAACGTGGAAAGAACGGGGTTAGGTGCAGTCTGACCGAGACCGCAGAGAGAATTTTCTTTGATATATTTGCAAAGCTCCTCCATCTTGTCGAGGTCTTCCATAGTAGCCGTTCCGTTGGTTACTTTGGTGAGAAGCTCGTAAAGACGCTTGGTTCCGACACGGCAGGGGGTACATTTACCGCAGGATTCGTCAACCGTAAATTCAAGGAAGAATTTAGCGATATCTACCATACAGTTGTCCTCGTCCATAACTATAAGTCCGCCGGACCCCATCATGGAGCCGATAGCTATAAGGTTATCATAGTCGATGGCAACGTCCATCTTTTCGGCAGGAATACATCCGCCGGAAGGACCGCCCGTCTGAGCGGCTTTGAATTTCTTTCCGTGAGGAATGCCGCCGCCGATTTCTTCTATGATTTCGCGGAGAGTTGTACCCATAGGTACTTCAACAAGACCGGTGTTCGTAATTTTTCCGCCGAGAGCGAATACCTTTGTACCCTTGCTCTTTTCGGTACCCATAGCAGAGAACCATTCGGCACCGTTAAGAATTATCTGAGCGATGTTTGCATAAGTTTCAACATTGTTGAGAATTGTGGGCTTTGCGAAAAGACCTTTAACCGCCGGGAAAGGAGGTCTCGGTCTGGGTTCGCCGCGGTTACCTTCGATAGAAACCATGAGCGCGGTTTCTTCGCCGCAGACGAAAGCGCCTGCGCCGAGACGTACTTCTACGTTGAAAGAGAAGTCCGTACCGAAAATGTTCTTGCCGATAAGACCGTATTCTTTAGCCTGTTTTATAGCTATCTGCAAACGCTGTACGGCGATAGGATATTCCGCGCGAACGTATATATAACCCTGGTCGGAACCGATAGTGTAAGCTGCGATAGCCATTGCTTCGAGAACGGCGTGAGGATCGCCTTCGAGGACGGATCTGTCCATAAACGCGCCGGGATCGCCCTCGTCCGCATTACAGAGAACATATTTCTTATCCGCCTTGGACGCCTTTGCAAACATCCACTTTCTTCCGGTGGGAAAGCCTGCGCCGCCTCTGCCGCGTAAGCCGGACGCGAGCATAAGGTTTACTACGTCGTCCTGACTCATGGAAGTCAACACTTTATGTAATGCCCTGTAACCGTCCCTTGCGATATACTCGTCGATATTTTCGGGGTCGATAACGCCGCAGTTGCGGAGAGCAAGACGGTGTTGTTTCCTGTAGAAGTCCGTTTCGTTAAGGGCTTTGATTACACCTTCTTCCTTAACGGTTTCTTTATATAAATATTGTGTAAGTATTTTATTATTGATAAGATGGCTTTCTACTATCTCCGAAACGTGTTCGGGTAACAACTGGGAATAGAAAGCGCCTTCAGGATATACTATAACGACAGGACCCAACGCACAAAGACCGAAACAACCGGTCATTATTACGTGTACCTTTCCTGTAAGACCCGCTTTTGCGACTTCTTCTTTAAATTCTTTGAAAATGATTTTCGATTTGCCCGAAGTACAGCCAGTACCGCCGCAAACGAGGACGGTGCGTTCCTGAATGTTCTTTAACGTATGATCGGCTTCGCGGGGACCCATCGAAGCAAGCGCGCGTTCTTTTATAGCGTTTAACTCGTTGATATTCATAAATAAAATCCTCCCCCTCAGCCTTTATATTTAGCGAGTATATCCGCTACCTGATCTTTTGTTATTTTGCCGTAAACGTCGCCGTTAATAGTCATAACGGGCGCTAAACCGCAGCAGCCGATGCATCTCGTAGCGTCGAGCGAATAAATTAAATCCTCCGTTATACCGCTCTCTACGCCGAGAATTTTCTGGAACTCCGCATATACGTCGCCCGAGCCTTTAACGTAGCACGCCGTGCCGAGGCAAACGCCTATCTGAACTTTTCCCTTGGGAACAAGCGTGAACTGAGAATAGAACGTTGCAACGCCGTAAACTTCGGCAAGCGAAAGACCGAGACTGTCGGCAATCGTTTCCTGTACTTCAATCGGAAGATAACCGTAGATTTCCTGAGCTTGCTGAAGCGCCGGCATAAGCGCGCCGGGAACGTTCTTCAAACTCTTTAAAACCTTATTGAGTTTTTCCTCCTGCTCCTTAGTACCGTTGAAAGGTACTTTTACATGTTTCGCCATTTAAAACCTCCGTGGTGTTTAAAAAGTAACTTTTTGAGTGTCTTCCGGACACTCCATCATTTTCGGGGAGCTTTATTCTCATCACAGGTTTTGCGAATGACGAACAGAATTCCCCCTTACCTTTACTATAATATCACATTCAGAGTGAAATACCAAATGTTTTACGTGATTTTTGTAGATTTTTTAAACTTTTTTGCTAAATTTATCAAAAGTTTTACGCATAGTTACGTTTTGAATGTAAATTTTTTTTGTTTTTATGTTTTTTGAAGACATAGAATTGCAACCGTTTTCGGCGTAATTCGACAATTTTCCCTATAGGATTTACTCCTCTTCTTCGCTTGACTGAAAGGTTTCAAAGGGGTATAATGTTTTTATGAATATATGCCTTCTCAACAAATATTTAGAACAAAATATAAAAGCTGCAGACGATATCGTTTTAATGCCGCAAGTGGTTTGTTTTGACAAGACGGACTCGACAAACGTTCAGGTTGCTAAAGTAGTCAGGACGCAAAAGCTCGGACGCCAGCTGCTTATCACCGCAGACGAACAGACCGCGGGCAAAGGCAGGCTTAACAGAAATTTCTATTCGCCGAAGGAAACGGGCGTTTATTTTTCGCTTTTCGTAAACGGAGAATTTGAGTTAAACGACGTTATTAAATTCACCCCTCTCGCCGCGGTATGCGTCTGCAAAGCGATAGAGAAATTTTCAGCACAAAAACCGCTTATAAAATGGGTAAACGACGTTTATATTAACGATAAAAAAGTTTGCGGAATTCTGTGCGAAAGCGTTCTGAACAAAACCTGCGATAAAGCTTCCGGCATAATAATAGGCATAGGCGTGAACCTTACAACTAAGGATTTTCCGAGCGCTATACCAGGAGCCGCGTCTGTTTTCGACAGCGTTGACACTATGAAAAACAGCGTTTCGCCCGAAGCTTTCGTTGCGGAAATTGCCACGCAAATTTTATTCGAAGCCCCGTATATCGCGAATAATCGGCATATGTCGTACTATAAAAGTCATTCCTACCTTACCGGGAAAAATATCGAATGGGTTTATAAGGACGTTAAAAAAACAGGAAAGTGCCTGGGCATCGGAGATAACGGCGAATTGATCGCGCAATCCACGAACGGAGAAATTTTTACGCTTATCGGCGGAGAAATTACCGTGAAAGCAAAATAGAAAAACATGTTCCATATAAAAACATGCGCCCGCTTCTACGGAAGCGGGCGCATTGCATTTTCTTTCAGATTAAAAAAATTATTTGTTAGCGAAAACCTTATTGAACTCGTCAATGTTTTGTCTTATCGCTTCTTTGGCAGCTTCTGCAGAATCAACCTGCTGAACTTTAACGGTTTTGTTTTCAAGCTGTTTATAAACGGTAAGGAAGTGTTTCAGTTCGTCCACTATGTGGGCGGGCAGTTCGGAGATATCTTTGTATCCGTTGTACTGCGGGTCGCCGAACGGAATTGCTATAATCTTTTCGTCCTTTTCGTCACGGTCTATCATGTTTACGATGCCTATCGGGTAACATCTGACAAGACTCATTTTTTCGATAGGTTGACTGCAAAGAACGAATACGTCGAGCGGGTCGTGATCACCGGAAAGCGTGTGCGGTATAAAACCGTAATTCATAGGATAGTGCGTGCTTGTATATAAAACCCTGTCAAGAATAATCAGCCCCGTTTCTTTATCGAGTTCGTATTTGTTTTTACTGCCTTGCTCTATTTCTATGCAGGCGATAAAGTCTTCGGGGGTAATTCTTTTTTCGTCGATGTCAGTCCAAATGTTCATTATTCTCTCCTTAATTTATATAGTTAATGCGCGATTTAAGCCGTTTATGTGTTTTTGCAAAAAAATAAACGGGAAGGAAAATTCCCTCCCGCAATTCTTTCTTTTACTCTATTGTTTTAATTTTTGATTCTCCGAGCCAGTTCTTGCCCGCGGTGATTTTTTCCGCGCTGTAACCCTTTAAAGTTTCAACAGAGCTGCCGGCAAAAGCATAATCTTCTATAGTGAGTTGAGCGACGTTTTCACCGAATATTACGGTTTTAAGATTTGCGGCGTTTTCAAAAGCACCGGTGCGGATGCAGGTTAAATCAGCCGTATTTACGGTAAAGGTATCCTCGGCTTTTGCGGGCGCGTATCTTACGAGTTCGGTACCTGCGGAAGTTACTTTATACAAGTCACCCTCTGCGCTGTTGTATTCCTCGCCCTTAACATCGAATTCCGCAATAGCGTTGCAACCCGTAATTGCCGTAGGTGCAAAAGTTTTAAGATTGGAAACGGTAAGCTTTTCTAGTCCTTTCATTCCGTAAAGAGCAAACTCTCCGAGTTCAGTGCCGCCGACAAATTTATCCGATTTAACGGTGTCGAATTTAAGTTCGGTCATCTTCGAGCAATCGTTGAATGCATATCTTTCAACCTGTATGCCGACTGCTTTTTCACCGAACTCAACCTCGGTCAAAGCTGTACATCCGGCAAATACGCTTGCCTTTAAAAGAATTTCTTCCGCCTTGAATTCGACACTACGGAGATTAAGTAAATTTTCAAATGCGTTTGCGCCGAGAGTCAAAGTTTTTTCCGTTCTCAGAACTACGTCCTTTATCGCGTAGCAGTTCTTAGCGGAGAAACCGTTTTCCTTAACGGCGGTAACGGGCAAACCGTTGTGCTCCGCGGGTACAAAAACCGTTTCGGGCATCGTAACACCCTCAGCCGCGGAAACGACGTATGATTGCTCATCCTCGCCGAGTTCAAACGAAAAGAAGCTCTCGTCCGTGCTCTTGTCCACCTGACAACCTGCGACGGCGGATATAGAACAAGCCACGATAAAAGCGAAAGTTAACACTAAAATTTTAATTTTCATGATTTCACCTGACGGGCAGAACGAATTGTATTCACTCTCTATGAAAACGAGTTTTTCGTTCCGTCTACCCCCTTTGTTTTATTCTATTATATAATACATTATGTAGAATGTCAAGATAAAAAAATACTTTTTCGTGTTTTTACATAAAGGAAAAAGAAACTTTTTCACATCTTTAAAGCAGTTTTCACCCTTTCGCCAATAAGCACGGCGAAAACGATTTTTACTATATCGGGAATAACGTACGGTAAAACGCAGGCTACAAGCGCGCCCCACACGGTAATACCCTTTTCATACGACACAACGAACCACACCGTGCCGAGAGCATAACAAAGTATTACGCCCGTGAACAGAAAAATCATCTTTCCTATTTTATTCGGAAGGATTTTAAACAATGCTCCGCAGGGAGGGATCAGCAAAAAGCCGACAAGGTAACCGCCCGTAGGCGAAGCGAACGCGCTGAGCCCCGATTTAAACGACGAGAATACAGGTACGCCGCACAGCCCGAGCAACAGATAACATAATACGGCTAAAAATCCTTCTTTCCACCCGAGCACCGTTACGACGAGCGCTATTGCAAACGTTTGCAACGTAAACGGCACTACGGTAGGAACGCTTATATACGAGCATACCGTTATAACGGCAACGCTTAAAGCTATCAACGCTATCTTTACGGAAACGCTTCTTTTGTTGTTTCCGACATCAATATTTTTGTTAGTCTGCATATTCGGTAAATTTACGATTTATTGATATAAGATATTTTAGAAAAACTCGTAAAGTCTTGTAAAGTCTTGATTATTTGCTTTTTATCATCTTTTCGAGTTCTTTCATGAATGTGGAAATATCTTTGAAAGAACGGTAAACGGAAGCGAACCTGACGTAAGCGACCTCGTCTATTTCTTTAAGCCCGTTCATAACCATCTCGCCTATCTGTTTGGACGTTACTTCCTGATCGAGACTGTTGTAAATTTGCTTTTTTACGTCCTCTACAAGTTTATCGATTCTGTACATCGGAACGGGGCGTTTTTCGCAAGCCTTTATAATGCCGTTCTTTATTTTGTTTTCATCGAAAGCTTCCCTCGTGCCCGCCGCTTTGATAACGAGAATGGGGGTGGTTTCAACCGTTTCGTAAGTGGTAAAACGCCTGCCGCAGGATATACACTCTCTGCGACGACGAATAGTGGAGCCGTCCTCCGCCGAGCGGGAGTCCACCACTCTGCTTTCAAGGCATCCGCAATACATACACTTCATATTCGTTTCCTCTTGTGTTTTATAATTTATTTCGATTTGTTCTTATCGGAATTCGGTTAGTTTTTAGTAAAATTATTTTTTGCTTTATCGCGTTTATGTGCGATTTCGGTGGTATTTTTGTTTTTAATCCTGCCGTTTGCGGTAGTGGATTTATTAAAACTCCTCACGGTTTTGTCTTGGTTTCCCCTGCGGGGCTTCTCGTTCTTCGCCGCTGCAGACGTCTTTTTTTCAAATGCTCTGCCACTGTTTTCCGATACGCCCGCTTCCCTGTAAGCACGTTTGCAAAGTTCCCTATTTTCGGGCTTTCTGTACTGAAGAAGGGCACGCTGCATTCTCTTTTCTTCGGGCGATTTCGGAACGAATACTTCCTCCATCGTATCGGGATCTATACCTGTGTAAAACATGCAGGTGGAGCGGGTTGACGGTGTGGGATAGAAGTCCTGAACCTGTTCCGGCATATAGTGAATAGACTTGAGATATTCGGTAAGCTCCACGGCTTCCTTCACGCCGCAACCTGGGTGCGAGGAAATAAGATACGGCACCAGAAACTGCTTTTTGCCGAGCTTCTGATTGGCGACGCGGTAGCTTTCCGCAAAGTTTTTATACACCGAAAAGTTCGGTTTGTTCATTAGCTTGAGCACCTTGTCGTTGCAGTGCTCCGGGGCTACTTTCAACTGCCCGCTTATGTGATGTTTTACAAGTTCGTCCAGAACCGTTTTGTCCTTTTCGTACGATAAATAATCAAAACGTATTCCGCTGCGAATAAACACTTTTTTGACCTTAGGAATTTTCCTTGCCTTGCGTAAAAGCTCTATAAAACCCGTGTGATCCACTTTTAGGTTTGCGCACGGTTTATAACCTATGCAATACTTATCCTTACAAACTCCCGCTTTGACTTGTTTTTCGCAAGCAGGCTCTCTGAAGTTCGCGGTGGGGCCGGAAAGGTCGTGAATGTATCCTTTAAAATCTTTGTCCTCTGTAAGCGTTTCTATTTCGCTTAAAATGCTTTCGTCCGAACGCTTCTGCACCCGCCTGCCCTGGTGAAAGTTAAGCGCGCAATAAGAACAACTGCCGAAACACCCTCTGTGAGAGGTGACCGAGAACTTAACTTCCTCTATCGCCTTGATGCCGCCTTCCGCTTCGTACATCGGGTGGTAAGTGCGCATAAACGGCAAAGCGTAAACCTTATCCATCTCCTCTACAGTCAGAGGAAATGCGGGAAGGTTTTGTATTACGAACGAATTTTCATACTGTTCCTGAATTAAAACCGCAGAATTCAAAGCGTCGGTATTTCTCGATTGACGACGAAATGCTTTTGCGTATTCCACCTCGCTTTCGACGCACTCCTTGAAAGACGGAAGCAACGACGCACCCGCTTTAAGTTGCTTTTCTTTTTCGGAAAAGTCCCCTAAAACGCACGTTCCGCGCACATTTTTGATTTTCTTAAGAGGTATACCTTTTTCTACCAAAGTAAGAATATCTTTAATCGGGTTTTCGCCCATACCGTAAATAAGAATATCTGCTCCGGTATCCGAAAGAATTGACGGCATAACGGAATTCGACCAGTAATCGTAGTGAGCAAAACGCCTCAGGCTCGCCTCGATACCGCCGATAACGATCGGGCTGTCGGGGAAAAGCCTCTTTAAATTCTTACAGTAAACGGTAAGCTGACGGTCTGGGCGTTTACCCCTTTTTGACAGCGGACTGTATACGTCGTCCGTTCTTTTCCTTAAAGCTACCGTGTAATTGTTCACCATGGAATCGACAACGCCGCCGCTGACAAGAAAGCCGTACTTCGGTTCGGGGAAAGCTGTGTATTCCTCATCCGTAAGCGGTTGAGGTATTATGCCGATCGAAAAACCGAAGCTTTCCACAATCCTTGCGATTATGGCGTGACCAAATGTAGGGTGATCGACATAGGCGTCGGAGGAAATAAGTACGAAGTCCACCTCGTAAGGGTTATTTAATTCTTCTCTCGTGACAGGCAAAAACATATGTTTTGAATAATTAACCTCCGATTAACCATAATAGTGATATGTTGATACTGATGCGCGTGCTGCTGATAGTTTACATTCTTGCGGTGAACGCTTACGGATTTATTCTTGTAAAATTTCAGAAAGACGGGTACGACTCCGGCGAATGCGAAAACGCCGTACACGACGGGAAGCTGTTCATAACAGCACTGCTCGGCGGGGCGCTCGGTATTTTCGTGGCGATCTTCGTCTTTAAATACCGTATGAAAAGCATGTTTTTTATGGTACTTATGCCCGTTATCGCAGTTTTAAACGGCTATCTGGTTTTCCTTGCTTTTACCGCGGACGATTTCTTCTATGCCGGAAGATACGTTGGCGATATTTGCCTTCTTTTTAAGCGAGCAACTCTTTCTTTTTTACAAATATTTTAGCATATTTTTAATTAAAAGTAAATTATTTAAGATATTAACAACAGTTTTTTTATCCATATCTCTTTCTTCGGTACGTCGGCGGATTATTTCCTTGACGAACAAACGCCAAAAATGTATAATTAAAGACGAAAAATACTTTCGGCAGAGGAAAAGTCATGGATATAAAATACATTTTTTCAATGTGCGACCACACGCTGCTTTCCACCACCGCGACGTGGGACGATATAAAGCAAATACTCGACGACGGAATAAAATACAAAACCGCAAGCGCATGCATTCCCCCGTGCTTCATTAAAAAAGCAAAAGAATACGTTGAAGGGAAACTTGCCGTTTGCACCGTTATAGGTTTTCCTAACGGATACCAGACTACGGCAACAAAACTTTTCGAAACAAAAGACGCGCTTGATAACGGCGCAGACGAGATAGACACGGTTATAAACGTCTGCCTTGTAAAGGAAGGAAAGTTCGACGAAATTTTAAACGAACTTACCGAACAAAAAAAGCTTTGCGGAAATAAAATATTTAAGGTTATAATCGAAACCTGCCTGCTTACGGATGAAGAAAAAATTAAAATGTGCGAGGTCGTAACGAAAAGCGGAGCGGACTACATAAAAACATCCACCGGATTTTCAAAGGGCGGAGCGACGAAAGAGGACGTTATGCTTTTAAGAGCACACGTAGGCAAAAACGTAAAAGTAAAAGCAGCCGGCGGGATTTCCTCGATAGAGGACGCCGAGGAATTTATAAAATGCGGCGCCGACAGATTAGGCACGAGCAGAATCGTAAAAACGGTAAAACTACTCGAACTTCAGTAAAGGAGAACAATATGACTAACGTACCCACACCTCATATTTGTGCGAAAAAGGGGGCTTTTGCTAAAACTGTGCTTATGCCCGGCGACCCCAAAAGATCTAAATTCATTGCCGAAAACTTTCTTACGAATGCGGAACTTGTCAACGACGTTCGCGGCGTTCAAGGTTACACCGGCGAGTACAAAGGAAAAAAAGTTTCCGTAATGGCATCCGGAATGGGTCAACCGTCGATAGGTATTTATTCCTATGAATTGTTTAACTTCTACGACGTAGAAAGCATTATAAGAGTAGGTACCATCGGCGCGATACACGGCGACATGCACGTTAAAGATATTATCTTGGCGCAGGGCGCCTGCACAAACGGAAGTTTTGCAAATCAGTACGGTTTAAACGGAACGTTATCCGCAATATCCGATTTCGGGCTTCTTAAAAAAGCCGCGGATTTGTGCGAAAAAGGCGGTTTACGCTATAAAATAGGAAACGTACTTTCTTCCGATACATTTTACGACGACAGCTTTCCCGCTACGCTTTGGGCTAAAATGGGAGTGCTCGGCGTGGAAATGGAAGCGTACGCGCTGTACTGCACGGCTTTGCGCGCAGGCAAAAAAGCACTTGCAATATGCACGGTAAGCGACAGCCTGGTTTTAAAGGATGAAAACGCGACAGCCGAAGAAAGACAGAATTCCTTTACCGCTATGATGAAAATAGCGCTTGAAACAGCGGAATAAAAATATGAAAAGAGTTTTTATAATCGTTCTCGACAGTTTCGGAATAGGCGAACTTCCCGACGCGGGTAAGTACGGCGACGAGGGCAGCAACACTTTGAAAGCAGTGGCATCATCTCCCTGCTTTTACGTCCCCACGATGAGATCTCTCGGACTGTTCAATATAGAAAATGTGTCGTTTAGCGGTGATAAAGAGGACTTTCCGATAGGAAATTACGCTCGCTTAGCCGAAAAATCCACAGGAAAAGATACTACGTCCGGGCACTGGGAAATTGCCGGAATCATTTCCGAAAAGCCCATGCCAACTTTTCCACACGGTTTTCCCGAAAGCCTTATAGAAAAGTTTTCAAAACTGACCGGAAGAAAGATTTTGTGCAATAAGCCCTATTCGGGCACGGAAGTTATAAAAGACTACGGCGAACAGGCGATAAGAGAGGGCTCGCTTATAGTCTATACTTCGGCGGACAGCGTTTTTCAGATAGCCGCACACGAAAACGTGATACCCGTAAAGGAGCTTTACGGATACTGCGAAATTGCAAGAAGTTTGCTTACGGGAGAATTTGCCGTAGGCAGAGTGATTGCAAGACCTTTTGAGGGAAGCTATCCTTTTAAAAGAACCTCCCGCAGGCATGATTATTCTCTTCCTCCTTTTGCCCCGACGATGTGCGATTTAATCGAGAAAAAGGGGCTTTCCGTAATTTCGATAGGAAAGATTAACGATATTTTTGAGGGTAAAGGTATTACGGAATCTCACCCGACAGTCGGTAACGACGACGGAATGCAAAAGACAGCCGAAGCGGCAAAAAGAGATTTCGAAGGGCTGTGTTTTACAAACCTTGTCGATTTCGACGCCGTTTACGGGCACAGAAACGACGTGGACGGCTACGCGAAGGCATTGACAGCTTTCGACGAAAATCTGAAGAGTTTTCTTTCTCTTTTAAGACAAAACGACCTGCTTATTATAACAGCCGATCATGGGTGTGACCCCTCTACCCCCTCTACCGACCACTCGAGAGAATACGTTCCCGCATTGTTTTACGGCAATAATTTTAAAAGCGGGGTTAACCTCGGGACGAGAAGCACTTTTGCGGATATATCGGCAACGGTCTTGGATTATCTTAACATCGATAAGGAAGCCACCGCCGGAGAGAGCTTGTTAAAATATATAATAAGGTGAAACCATGCGCGCATACGACATTATTAAGAAGAAACGCGACGGCAACGCTCTGAGCAAAGAAGAAATTCTTTTTATGCTCGGCGGACTTGTATCGGGCGATATTCCAGATTACCAGATTTCCGCCTGGCTTATGGCTATTTACTTTAACGGAATGAACGAAGCCGAGACGCTGTATTTAACAGAAGGAATACGCGACTCCGGAGAAAAGTCCCCCTTTTCTCACATTAACGGCATAAAAGCAGATAAACATTCCACAGGCGGGGTTGGCGATAAAACCTCCCTTGTAGTTGCGCCGATAGCCGCCGTTTACGGAATAAAACTTGCAAAAATGAGCGGAAGGGGTTTGGGTCATACGGGCGGAACTGTAGATAAACTTGAATCTGTTCGTGGTTTCAGAACGGATATTTCGCCCGAGGAAGCCGAAAAAATCGTAAACGAAACGGGGCTTTGCATTATCGGACAGACAAATCGCCTTGCTCCCGCAGATAAACTTTTATATGCACTGCGAGACGTAACCGCTACCGTAGACAGTTTACCGCTTATCGTTTCGAGCATAATGGGCAAAAAACTTGCCGCAGACGACGATGTGATTGTTCTTGACGTAAAAACGGGTTCGGGCGCATTTATGAAAACGCGCGACGACAGCGAAAAACTTGCCCGCGCCATGGTTAGTATAGGCAAGCGCGCAGGCAAAAAAATATGCGCTTTGATTACGGATATGTCCAAGCCTCTCGGCAGGGCGATAGGTAATTCGCTTGAAGTTATAGAGGCGATAGACGTGCTTAACGGAAAGGGCGAGGCAGCCCTTACAGAGCTTTGCACGGAGCTTGCGGCAAACATTTTACTCCTTTCCGGACTTGGCGACGACAACTTGGAAAACTGCCGTTTACTTGCGAAAAAGGCTATTTCTTCAAAAGAAGCGCTTAAAAAGTTTGCACAAATGATCGAAGCTCAGGGTGGCAATCCGGAATGGGTATTTAACCCGTCGCTCTTCCCCTCTGCTCCTTTAAAAAAGGAAGTCATATCGCACGAAAGCGGGTATATAAGCAATGTTAACGCCGAGGGCTATGGCACGGCGGCACTCCTTCTCGGCGCGGGCAGAACAAAAAAGGACGACAAAATCGACTACTACGTGGGTATTTACCTGAACAAAATTCAAGGTGAATATATTGAAAAAGGAGAAACTCTTTGCACTTTGTACACAAGCGACGAAAGCCTTTTCGCTCCCGCAGAGGAAAAAATTATAGAAAGCACGATTTTTTCGGACAACGAACCCGAAAAAAATAATATCATTTTAAATAAAATAGATTAGGAATTCCGTTCCTTATCACTAACAAAGGAAAAACTAATTATGAAGAAGTTGGACATAAAAGGCAAACTTGCAAAAAGACGCGGTAAGAGAATTTCTCGTTTCGCATTTCATCTTTTGATGGGGGTTATAGCAAAACCTTTTTTACTCCCGAAAATGAATTTAACGATTATAGACAACGTGGGAATGAAAAAGTACAAAAAACAATTTATTGCGGTAAGCAACCACACTTCGCGGTGCGATTGGCTTTACGTAGGCTCCGCCCTCTACCCCCAAAGGGTTAATTATATGGTGTCTTATACGGAATTTTTCCGCGCTCATATGCACGGTGTTTTTGATTTTGCACATATGATACCGAAGAAAAATTTTACGTCCGACATGCACTCTATAAGAGAGCTGGCAGACGTAGTAAAACAAGGCGGCAGCGTCGTATTCTTCCCAGAAGGGAAATCGAGCATTTCGGGAACAAATCAACCGGTAATGCTCGGCACGGGCAAACTGTTCAAGCATTTCAAGTTGCCCGTCATCGTAACAAAAATTAGCGGCGGATATATGTCCAACACGCAATGGAATATACAAAACCGTCCCGGCAAGGTTGAAATTACCGTGGACTTGCTTTTCTCCCCCGAGGACTGCGAGAAGCTTTCCACCGAGGAAATAGAACAAAAGATTAACGAAGCGATTTATAACGACGACTTCGATTGGAACAAAACCGCGCGTGTAAAGTTTAAAGGCAATGACACCGTTGCGGTGAAACTCGAAGAACATTTATACCTTTGCCCGAAATGCGGAACGGAGTTCGAGCAAAAAGGAGAAGGCAATATCATCACTTGCCGCCACTGCGGGAATAGCGTTAAAATAGACGAGTATTACGACCTTTCGCCCGCAAGCGAAGGCGCTGTTATACCGAAAAACCTGAGGGTCTGGTACGAGCTTCAACGCAGAAACGTTTACCGTCAAGTTATTGCGGATGAAAACTTTATTTTGACCGAAAACGTAAAACTCGGCATTCAGCCGAACGACCACTACATAAACAAAAAGTATACGTCCGAAATCGTAGGCGAGGGCGTTTTAACTCTTACACGCTCAACGATGTCTTTTAAAGGAACGAAGAACGGCGAACCGTTTGAAGTTTCCGAGTCCGTATTGAATATTCCCACTCTTATACTGGAAACGGATTCGTCATACTTCGGGACGTTTGCATTCGGCGATTATCTTGAATTCCATCCCGAGAAGCCCTCTACTACGAAATGGATTCTTGCGGTAGAAGAGTGTCACCGCGCGGCGGGAGGAAAATGGAAAAACAATTTACCCGCACAGCAGTGGATTTACAAGGATGACAAACCGACAGACAAAGAAAATTATTATCTGTAAATCCCTACCTACCCGCTTAAAAACTAAGCGGGTATTTTTACTCCTGCCTTGTCATTTTATTTCTGATTATAAATGTTTTTTTATCATTCGCTAAAAAGCACCTGCAGGTTGCTTATTTCGACACCATAGGTTGGTTGAAATTGCAGAGCTAAAATGTTATACTGTAAAAAAACACTTGAGAGGTACTCAAATGATTTACGATAAGATTGTTCTTTTAAGACAAAAAAACAAACTTACACAGGAAGAACTTGCGGAAAAACTTGATATTTCGAGACAATCCGTTCAAAAATGGGAGAACGGGCTTTCCTATCCCTCCATTGATAAATTGATTTCCCTTTCAAAGATTTTCAACGTGTCAATAGACTATCTTTGCAAAGACGAAACGTATATAGATACGGGCGCCGGCAGAGTGGGCGACGAGCTTAAACCTATGTATAATGCCATACACGAATGGGAGTCCTACTCAAAAGCTCTGCCGATAGAATATACGCAGTGCGTTGAAGAGGGGCTTGACGTCGAACAGTATAAAGACCTGTTCGCGGCGACGGCTAAGCTACCCAACGATGAATTTAAAGAACGAATTTCCGACGTAATTTTTCAGATAGGTCAACGCACCAAAACGGTTGACGGTTATAAATACGACGAGCCTTCGTCTCTGCCCGAAATACGTTTAAAACGCGACGGTTACACACCCGCTTTCAAACAAAAGTCCCCTAAATCAAGCGTTATCTCCGAAAAAATGCTTGGCGGATGGTACGGAAGAATTTGCGGCTGCATACTCGGCAAGCCCGTAGAAGGCATTACAAAGGGCGAGCTTGACAAAGTTTTGAAAGCCACAAACAACTATCCTATGACCCGCTATATCGTTGACGAAGATTTACCCGAAAACATAAGCGAAATGATTAAATTCCCGCTGAAAGGAAGAGCCTTCCCGAAAAATTGCGGCAAGGCGGCTTTCGACGACGATACGAACTATATGATCACCGCCTACGAGGTTTTGAAGAGATACGGCAGAGACTTCACGCCCGAAAACGTTGCCGAAGTATGGCTTGCCACGCAGACAAAGGATTGTTACTGCACCGCGGAAAGAATTGCGTATATAAACCTTGTAAACGGATTCACACCGCCGGCTTCGGCAAGATATAAAAACGCCTACCGCGAATGGATAGGCGCGCAGATACGTTCGGACGTTTACGGGTACGTTAACCCGTGCGACATTGAAAAAGCCGCGGAGTTTGCGTACCGCGATGCCGTGATTTCACACGTTAAAAACGGCATATACGGTTCAATGTGGGTTGCCACTATGATTGCAGCCGCGTTCGGAACGGATGACGTAAAAGAAATTATACTTGCGGGGCTTTCGCAAATCCCCTCTACGTCCCGCCTGTACGAAAGAATAAAACAAACGATTTCAACATACGAAAGCGGCGTTAGCTTAGACGATTATATAGCGGACTTCCACAAAAAGAGAAACGAGACGAACACTCACGAATGGTGTCACACGATTCACAATGCGGAAATAGTTGCGGCTTCACTCCTTTACGGGGGCGGCGATTACAGAAAATCCGTATGCACTGCGGTGAGTTTTGGCTTCGATACCGATTGCAACGGGGCTACGGTCGGCTCCGTGCTCGGCGTAGCGCTCGGTTTTGAGGGAATACCTGGCGATTTTACCGAGCCGCTTAACGATACGTTGGAAAGCACGCTTTTCGGATACACAACCGTTTCTATTAAAGAAATGGCAAAGAAAACCGAACAGTTCCTGAAGTGATAGTTTTTACGAAAAATTTTTACGGGCAATAAAATTAAATCAACATATAAAAGCGGCGCAATAAAAATTATCGCGCCGCTTTTGTTATTTACTGTAAAGTTGTTATTTACAGTCCCCCCTCATCTTTATTCAGTTTTCAACGGTAAATTCGTATTCGCCGAAACTTAAGACTTCTTCATTTCCATTCAGTACGACTTTAACTTCAGTCTGCGGCGGAACGGAAACTTTTACTATAACCCTGCCGCCATTTCTGCGCCATTCGGTTTTTAAAGCCCCCCTGACGGTCTTATACGAACAATTCACATAATCGATTCCGTCTGCAAAAACAGGAGCGACAGTCAATTTGTTTGCGCCGAACGCATCCTCGTCCACGTCTATACCCGCAAGGAATTTATAGAAAAACGCGTCGTAGCTGCCGAACATGGGGTGATTGAACGAATGCATTTCGTTTGTCATCGTATACTCCCATCTTTCCCAAACGCTTCTTGCGTCGCTCTTCATCATAAATCCCCAACCGGGATATTCGGGATTTTTAAGAATTTTGATAACCTCATCCGCATGCCCGTACTCGGCAAGAACGTAAAATACGTGTCTGTACCCGACGTTGCCGGACGTACAGTGATGCCCCATGTCAATCACGTTGCGATAAACGTTTTCGGCGACCTTTTCCTTATACTCGTCCTCGCAGAAACCTATCGATACAGCAAGTGCGTTTTCGGTCTGAGTTCCGCGCGCGTAGTTACAGGTTTTCGCGTCGAAATATTTTTCGTTAATGGCCTTTTTCGCGCATAAAAGCTCGTTTTTATACTTTTTAACATCCGCTTCGTTACCAACTATTCCGGCAAGTTTAACCATTTCTTTTAAATGCCAGTAGAGGTATGCGGTGGAAACGTACAGGTTGTCGGGGACTATCGTTTCGGGATATGGGAGAACCCAGTCGCCGTAATAATAATAGTCCATAATGTATTTATCCGAACGGGTTTTAAGGTACTCTACCCAAGCCTTGATTTTATCGTAATTTTCGGTTGCTACAGATATATCGCCGTAATAACGGTATGCATATACGCCGAGCAACGCAAAAATAATGCAAACGGGGTCTGCGGGAACTCCGCCAGTATAAAACGGCGCGGTATCCGCTATTTCGCCTTTACTTGTCTGCGTGTCCGCTATGTCGCGTTCGAATTTCGGAATAAATCTCGCAAGGTCTACGTTATAGACGCTTTGATAAATCCTCGAACCGAGGTCGTTAAGCCAACCGAATCTTTCGTCTCTCTGCGGGCAGTCCGTAAGAATGGAATGCTCGTTGTTGTGTTCGGTGAGCAGGGCGTAATAGTGTATTTTGTTAAGCATTTCGTCCGAGCACTCGAATTGACCGACGACGGCGGTATCCGTATGAACATGCTTGCCTGTTATTTCCAGAAGCTCCGCTTTTCCCTCTATTTCGACCTGAACGAACCTGAAACCGTGGTAGGTAAAGCGCGGCGAAAACTCTTCCGTTCCCTCGCCTTTGAGAATGTACTTATCTATACACTTGGCGGAACGAAGATTTATTCTGTTTACGTATCCGTCGGAGGCGAGCTGTTCTGCGAACTTCAACGTAACGGATGCGCCCTTTTCGCCCTTAACTTTGATTTTAACCCAGCCGGCTATATTTGCGCCTATATCGCAAACATAAACACCGTTGCCCATATCCGTGCGGGAAACCTCTTTAAATTCGGCGCACTCCCTGATGGGTTCTATGCTCCTCGAAACGAGTTTACCCTTAGGTGCGGGGGCGTAAATTGTATACATCCAGCCGTTATCCCAAGCGGGTTCATAGGCGGTTGTCGCCCAGTTAAGCGGGTATACCTGTTCTACGCGGGCGTCGTAAGTTTCGCCGGAATAAATGCCGTTTTCCAGCGTGGGGCTTCCGCCGACCCACCAACCGTTCGCAGGGCCCGAATGCTCTTCCGCAAGAGTTCCGTCTGTATACTCTATATAGACCTGAACGAGAAGCTTACGCGAGCCGTACCAGCCGTAACCGAGTTCCACGCCGATAACGTTGTCGCCCTGGTTAAGGTTGTCTATATTATAAGTAGAATACTCCACTCTTTCGGCATATTCGGTGACGGACGGCTCCAACACCGCGTCGCCCACCTTTTTGCCGTTAAGGAAGAATTCGTGATAGCCTAAACCGCAAACGTACGCCCTTGCGCGCGCAACCGTTTTGCCGCTCGGAACGGTAATGTTTTTTCTGAAAAGCAATGTTCCGCCGTTAAAATTGACGGGAATACCTACCCATTTGCCCAGCCAGTCTTTTTCGTCGAATAAAGCCGTTTCAAACCATTCGCCCGCCGTTTCGCTTTTGTTTCCTTTTATGTCGGTAACCTTTACGCAAACGTAGTATCTGGAATGAGAGCAAAGAGCCTTGCCGCCGTATAACACCCCTATGC
>CAKQLR010000028.1 GCA_934254725.1 uncultured Clostridia bacterium
ATTAAACCTACGGTTACATCGTTAAGCTTGAAATCGGCAAGCGTTGCGTCTGCGGTAAAGAGGTCGGTGAATACCTTATTGATTGCATCCTTAACCGTGGGTTCCAAAGTTACGAACTCGCCCGCTATATCGACAACGGTTTTAGCTGCGTTATGTACGAGGATATTTTCAAGTTTAATATCCTTAACCAAAGTATCTTTGCCGAGGAGAGTTTCGAGATAACCTACCGAGTTGGTTACCTTGCCGCCGAGTACGGTTCCTATTACTCTTTCGGATTTAAGCAACTCTACTAGGTTGCGTACTTCGGTACCGATTAAACCTACGGTTACGTCTTTAAGCTTGAAGTCTGCAAGCGTTGCGTCTTCGGTGAAGAGGTCTGCAAATATCTGCTTAACCGCATTCTGAGTTCTTTTCTTGATAGTTACGAATTCGTTCGTAATGTCAAGGACGGTCGCAACGGCATCGTGGAGATTGATATTTTCGGGTTTAACGTCCTTGACAAGCGTGTTTTCGCCGAGGAGCGTTTCAACGTGACCTACTACCGTGTTAATCGTATCCGCTATATCTGCGGTATCCGATACTTCTGTTTTAAGAATTGCGGTTACGTAACGGATTTCGTTTGCAACCATGCCTACGGTTACGTCTTTAAGTTTGAAGTCCGCAAGCGTTGCGTCTTCCGTGAAGATTTCCGCAAACATATTCTTGACGTTGATTCTGGTCAATTCCTTCAAAGGAGCAAACACGCTTACAACGCCGAGAAGCCCGTCAACCGTGTCGTGGAGGTTGATGTTAGCGGGGTTGATATCTTTTAATAAGGTTTCTCTCTTGAGTACTTTTTCGACTTCGGAGATAACCGCCTTTATCTTATTATTTATATTATCGTCAAGTACTTTCTGGTCTGCGAGGATATCGAGAACCGCGTTAACCTCGTCCGAAACGAAACCTACGGTAATATCCGAAAGTTTGATGTTTACGAACGTAGCCTTGTCGTCGAATAACGCAAGTACTACATCGGTAACGCTGTCTATAAGACATTTCTGTTCGGAAAGTTCTACGACGAGAATATCTCTCAAAGCGGATACGGTCGATTTAATCTGAGCATTTCCTGCTTCTGCGATCTCGGTGAGTTTAACGTCGCCGAGCTTCTTGCCGTCATACTTGCCGCCGACGACGGAAATATTTTCAATCGCGTCGAGCGTTTTATATATTGTCGCGGTATGCGCGCCGAGAGCGCCGAGGTAATCTCTCGCCTCGTCGGTATCGAATGCCTTGAACGCGGATTCTATTCCGTTGGTAACGTCGGAAATCGTCTTGTATTCCGCAAACTGAAGATTGCCTATGGTAGCTTCGGGCTTGAAGGCTTCCTTAAGAACGTTAACTACCGCGCCGTTCAGAGAAGCGGAACCTACGCCTACGTAATTCAATGCTTCGTTGAGCTGATCGAGAATATCGTAAACGAGCAGGTCGAGAGTAGCTTGCTTTAAGTTTTCGATGGTGGTTTCGCCGTAAAGCGAGCCGACAAATCCGCCGTACGTATTATCTTCGTTTTTATTTATTATCGCGCCGCCGATACGTCCGGTGTCATAGAATATATCCACAAGCTCGCGAACGGAGAGGAGCATCTTAGCGAATACCGCTTGTTTATTTAATGTTATCGAAGGAATGTTGCCGGAAAGAAGTTCGTCGCAAATTTCCGCAGCCTTATCGAGCGATTCGACAATCTTGCCCTTCATTTCTACGGTATCGGGAATAGCCAATTCCGCAACGTCGGAAAGAATGCGAACGACTTTGCCTACGGTGAAGTTAAGGAGATTTTCATCGCCGAGGCGAGCGCCTTCGTCAAACATATCGCGAACGATATCGAAGTAGCCTTTCTGAGCATCGTCTTTAACGAAGAGTTTAACTATCGTTTCTACGGAGTCTATAACGTCGCTTACGAGAATGCTCTTATAATCGAACTGACCGATCGTTTTGATCGTGTAATCGCCGACGTATTTCTTTAAATCGTTTATTATCGAGGAAACCTCGCTGTCCGAAGCGAGAACGTCGGAATTCGCAAGGATATTCTGAACAGCCGTAACGTAACCCGCTATGGTTATTTCTTCTATAACGCGGGTCTTGATACCTTCTATATCGGTAACTTTCTTTTCGCCTATAAGCTCGGCGCTGCCTATTTCGTCGAGGATGCTGTCTACAACCTTAACGTTAACGTCAAACGCGTGGAGAATATTCTTAACGGCGTACATAGCGTCCTTAACGGTAATATCGCCGAACACTACGGAAAGTTCTTCTTTCTTATCGGGTGTGAATGCTTTTACAATATCCGCGATAGGCGTGTCGAGTAATTTTTCTACGCCTTCTATTCCGCTGACAGCTTCGGTAATCTTATCGTAAGCGTCGGAAGAGATAACGGAAATAATGTCGTTCGCGGTTATATCGGAAAGGAGATAATCTACTATTTCTACAAAATCGGCTTTGAATACTCTGTTACCGTTTTCGTCGACGGAAATGAGAGTTTCCTTAAGCTCACAGAGGTTAAGGTCAAGCAGTTTGTCGAACATCGAAGGAGCAACGTTTCCGTCCTTGTCAACCCAGTTGCCGTCGGCATTCTTGGTGTAAGAAAGGAAAGTACCTACTTCGGTCGTGCCGAGCGTTCCGCCCATCATCTCGTCGAGAAGAGGAACGACGTCTGCGTTTGTTATAACGGCGTCAATGCCGTCTACAAGTCCCGCAAGGGAAATATCCATAACGCCCGCGAGAAGCGCGTCCGTACCTATGGGCGCATTGCCGTTTTTATCGAGCCAGTTGCCGTTTTCGTCTTTCTTGAGTTCCGTGAACGACGAAATGAAATCGCCTACGGTCTTTTCGCCGAGGAAGTCCGCAACTTTACCGAGAGTGAATTCATCGCTCGTGAACAGTCTTACGGCGTCCATAATGCCGAGGTCGAACGTTCCGGAAAGAGCCGCAAGCGCGCCGGTAAGAGGAGCGCCGTTTGCGTCCGTCCATTCGCCCGCTTCGTTCTTCTTAACGCCGAGAACGGTTTCGAATATACTGCCTATCGTAAGGTTATTGAGTGCGTTCTTATCGCTTTCGCCGAGCACGAAATCGAGCACGTCCTTAGCGGAAGTACCCTTGCCGCTGTCGTCTGCCGAAGCGAGCGCAACGATAATGTCGCCTATGTTCAAATTCGCGAGATCTCGAAGAACGCCCGTAACTTCGTTTCCGTTTTTATCGGTTACTTTGCCGGTAGCGTTATCTACCTCGTAACCCATAATCGAAGCGAGCGTCATATTCGTCAAAAGACGTAAAGGCTCTATTTTGTAATTTCCGGGATGACCGGTAACGAGATCGCGGATGGTCTTTCCGCCGAACGCCGTCGTAAAGTCAACGGGGAGTTCCGTTCCCTCCGGCAGGAAGGAAGCGAGGAATTCGCCGACGTCTATACTGCCTATGTATGCAAGACCGCCGTTCATTATCTCGTCGAGGATATCTTCGTCGTACTTGTCGGACAACGCCCTGATTACCGAAGCAACCTCCGCATTACCTATGTAAGACGCAAGTTTCTTTAAGCCTTCGTTGGGAATAGAGTCCGCAATTTCCGCCTTTAACGCGTAATCGGACTGAATTCTGCCGTCCGCCGTGTCTTCGAAGAGGAAGCCCGTAACGTCACCCACTTTAAGCGTTCCGAGGATATCGACAAGCTTCTGCTCGAGTTCGCCCTCTTTAACGAGGTCGAGCAACGTGCTTCTGCCGAATTGTTCTACGGCTTTTTCCGAGAACATTCCGGGCATCTGCGACTCGAGCGCCGAGGTTATGACCTTGAGATTGATGCTGCCGAGAAGAACATCCGTATCGCCCGTAAACAATGCGAGGAACTGAATGTTCTTGTACTCGGGATTAAGGTTTTTACCGAAATCGCCGAACGCTTCCGCAAGATCGATGCCGTACTTTTCTTCAAGCTCGCCAAGCGTAAAGCTGTTCGGATCTGCCAAGTACTGCTGCAAATCCGCAATGAAGTCCTCCACGGTCATCTTATCGACGACGTCTGAAATGACGTTATCGTCGGTAACTTTGTCAATCGACAAGTTTTTGTAAGCCCAGTAAGCGCCTACACCCACACCGCCGACAACGGTCACGAAGGACATGACGAATCCTAACAAAAACGCTAAAATTCTTCTGAAAAATGAACCCATACTGTTATCTCCTTCAACAGTTTCTTCTCCCCTCAACTTCTTATGACGCAAGCGTACAAGCCCGCGCCTAAAAAATATTTTTGGTGAATTTATTATATTATTTAATAAAGGGGATGTCAAGACCTTATTCCGTTCAGCTCTATTATTTCTTATACTTTTCACATAAACCCGCATTTTACGGCGTTTTTTATCACACTCAGGGCATTTCAGACGGGCGAAAAATTTGTTTTTTACAACACCACCGCAGGCAAAAAAACAAAGTCCGTTACACTATAAATCTCCAAACATCACTACTGCCGTTATGCAGCGGCGCCGATGTTTACGCGAAGCCATGCCGAGACTTTCACCCCCACAGACGGGTTCGCGGTACTTTGAATTGTTAACTTCGTGTTAACTTTGCGCAATATAGCAAAAACGTTTGCTCTCGAAACAAAAAAGTGCTATAATACAGAAGATTGCCCTACAGAGCGATCAGTTCAGTCTAAGGATGAGAAGGATGATAGATTTCATCATTTACGAACAAGCGGGTAAAGGAAAAGCCCTTAAAACGCGCAAAAAACTCGAAAAACGCTTGAACGAGCTTAACGTGGAATACGCCTTTCACGAGACAAACGCGCCGGGGCACGCAAAAAAAATAGCGGAAAAATTGTGCGCGAACGGAGCGAAAATTATCGTTGCCGTAGGCGGCGACGGCACGATTCACGAAACGCTGAACGGCCTTACCTCGCTTGAAAAAGTTAAATTCGGAATAATCCCCTCGGGCACGGGTAACGATTTTGCGGTATCCGCGGGCATTTCTCTTAACCCTCTCGAAGCGCTCGAATTGATTTTAAACGGCGAAGCCAAACCCACGGACTTTTTTACGTGCGGCGACAAGCGTGCCATGAACATAGCAGGTGCCGGGATAGACGTGGATATTTTAAAACATTTCGCAAAAGCAAAAATCATAAAAGGAAAATTTCAATACCTTCTTTCGCTTATACATTGTCTCATTCATTACAAGCCTTACATACTCGATTTAACATACGAAAACGGCGAAAAAGCCACGAAAAAGGCGTTTATTGCCTGCGCGTGCAACGGTAAACGCTTCGGGGGAGGAATAAGAATTTCACCAGATTCCGTTGCCTGGGACGGCAAGCTCGAGCTGGTTGTCGTAAACGATATGAAAAAATACAAAATCCTCGGCGCGTTCATCAAGCTTATGCAGGGAAAAGTAGAAAAAATCCCCACCTGCGAAATATCGCAGATTGAAAAAATAAGAATAGACGGCAAACATTCCGTACAGATAGACGGGGAAATTTACGAGTTTGACGGTTGCGACATGCAAGTGGTGTCAAACAAGCTTATGATGTTCAGATAATTTAAAATGTTTATTGCCCGAAGCGGATTTACGCTTCGGGCTTTTTATTTGAAAAATGCGAATAATGCGAGAAAAACGGCACATTCTAATATCAAGCGAGATAATTTAACGGGCATACTTCCAGTTCCGCGGAGGGAAAAAGCCTTGATTGTCTGCGCTGTACGGAGGAAAAAATGGAAAAGAGCTTTTGTTTAGGTCTCGCGCTGGGAATGTGCGCGGGAGTACTTCTTGCGGTTAATTCCTGCGCCGTACGTAAATTCGTATGCGAAAAGCAGAAAACGGTAAAGGAAGGTCTGGAAAAGATGACCGAAGAAAAAGAAAAACGACAAAACGAAACAGAAGAATAAACTAAAGAAAAAACGGCATGATAAGAAAAAAAACGAAAGGCGCCTTTAAATTCTTATCAAGCCGTTATACATAATCAGAAATTAAAAAGCCCAGTTTTTGCGTGAAAAAGGGGCTTTTTTGTTTTGTTTCTTGTTTCAATTACTCTTCGTCGTCGCCTTGACTTGCGGTTTTTCCGCTTTCTCTTTCGGCAAGCGTTAAAAAATCCGCAAGCCTGTCGAGGTCGTCGCGGGTGAAATAATCTACGTAAATGCGACCCTTTTCGTCGTTACCGATGGCGGAAACTTTCGTGCCAAAAACCCTCTGCATTCTCGAAATCAGATCTCTCAGCTCCACGCTTTGTTTAAGCATGGTAATTCTTTTCTTTTTCTTGACCTTTTCGGGCGGGTGAAAATAATCGTGAACTTTCTTTTCCGTTTCCCTTACGGAAAGCCCGCCGTTCACCACAGCCATGGCGGTTACAAACTGAACAGAATCCGGCAGCGAAATAAGCGCGCGGGCATGCCCTGCGGAAAGTCTTCCGTCCGAAACAAGCTTTATAACTTCGGGCGTGAGCTGCAAAAGACGAAGGGTGTTAGCCACTGTAGAACGACTTTTGCCGAGCCTTTCGGAAAGCGCCTCCTGAGTCATGTCATAGTCCTCCATCAGCCTTTTCATCGCGTAAGCCGCCTCTACGGGGTTCAAATCCTCCCTCTGCAGGTTTTCTATCAACGATACTTCTTTGACCTTTTTCGCGCCGAAACGCTTGACTATCGCGGGTATGGTTTTGTTGCCCGCAAGACGGGAAGCCCTCCACCTTCTTTCGCCCGCAATAATCTTGTATTTGCCGTCGGCGGACGCGTTTACAACTATCGGCATAATAACGCCGTGCTCACCGATGGAAGCCGCCAGATCCCTTAAAGCCGTCTCGTCGAAAATCTTTCTCGGTTGTTCGGGATCGGGGTAAATGTCGTCTATATTAAGTTCCAGAACATCGCCCGCTTTCTTGTTTTTACCACTGCTTTCGCCGCCGGAAGCGCCTGACAAAGTCCCCTCGGTAACATCCGAAGAAGCACCGTTTTCCGTTTCCTCTTCCTCCGATAAGTTCTCTTCTCTCTGCTCCTCGAGCATATCGAAATATTCCAAAAATCCGACGTCTTTTTTCTTACCGCCCGCACTCATATTTTATACTCCGTTCTGTCTGAATTATTAAAAAGCAGCCTTTTTCGCACTTTAAACGCACTTTTAAAACTTAAAACAATCATAGCCGCGTCATAACTGCCGATTACGTAACAACCTGATACACGCCCGTTTAACGCCAAAAACAATGTGTCGTCACCCGCGCGAAAAACTGCCCTTAAAAACTAAAAAATACCGCGATTCGCGCGCCGAAAAAAACGCCGAACCGCGGCATATGATATTCAGTTATTCTGCCTTGCCGGAATTTTCCGCATTTTTAGCGGCTTCCATGTCGGCTTCCTTTTCAAGCTGGTTCTTATGACCGCCGTTCTTATCCACGTCGTCCATATACGCTTCGATTTCCTGAACGGATTTACCCTGCATCAAAAGCTCTATTTCTTCGCCGTAAATGGTTTCGCGCTCGACAAGCAGCCTTGCCATATTGTGAAGAATAGCGATGTTTTCGGTAACAATCTTTGTACCGCGGTCCTTCTGTTCTTTTACTATGCGTTCGATTTCGTCGTCGATAATCTTAGCCGTTTCGTCACTGTAACTAACGTGGGCGCCCATATCTCTGCCGATGAACACTTCTCCGTCGCCGCCGTAAAGAACAGTGCCGAGGCGTTCGCTCATACCGAGGCGAGTAACCATAACGCGCGCCACATCCGTAATCATCTTTATGTCGCCGGAAGCGCCGCTCGAAACGTCCTGAATGATAAGTTCTTCGGCAATTCTTCCGCCAAGTCCCATACAAATACGGTCAAGAAGCTTGTTTTTCGTCTGGAATTCGTCGTCGGTAGCAGGTCTTGTCATGGTGTAGCCGCCGGCGTCGCCCCTCGGGATAATCGTAACTTCGTGAACGGGGTCGCAGTCGGGCAACAGCCTTGCAAGCAACGCGTGACCCGCTTCGTGATACGCCGTAATTCTCTTGTCCTTCTCGGTAACGAGCCTGCTCTTCTTCGCAGGACCCATTATAACCTTGTTGAAGCCTTCGTAAATGTCTTTGTTTGTAATAAGTTTTCTGCCTTCGCGCGCGGCGAGGATAGCCGCCTCGTTAAGCAAATTTTCAAGGTCTGCGCCGGAGAAACCGCTCGTAAGCCTTGCAACGTTCCTGAAGTTAACCGAAGAATCCATCGGTTTATTGCGCGCGTGTACCTTTAAAATAGCTTCTCTGCCGCGAACGTCAGGCATATGAACGTGTATCTGACGGTCAAATCTGCCCGGGCGCAAAAGTGCGGGATCGAGAACGTCAGCCCTGTTGGTAGCCGCGATAATTATAACGCCCTCGTTCGCTTCGAAACCGTCCATCTGAACGAGAAGCTGGTTAAGCGTTTGTTCTCTTTCGTCGTTTCCGCCGCCAAGCCCGGTTCCTCTCTGGCGCCCTACGGCGTCGATTTCGTCGATGAACACAATGCACGGCATGTTCTTTTTAGCGGTGTTGAAAAGGTCCCTGACCCTGGAAGCGCCCACGCCGACGAACATTTCAACAAAGTCCGAACCGGAAATAGAGAAGAACGGCACGCCCGCTTCGCCCGCGATGGCTTTAGCGAATAAAGTTTTACCTGTACCGGGGTTACCTACAAGCAAAACCCCCTTGGGAATTCTTGCGCCCAGGTCGGAAAACTTCTTCGGGTTTTTAAGGAATTCAACGATTTCCTTAAGTTCTTCCTTTTCTTCTTCTGCACCGGCAACGTCGTTAAACCTTATCTTAATGTTAGTCTGAGGTTTAGCGGTGGTTTTGCCGAAGTCCATAGCGCTCTTGTTGCTGCCGTTAACCGAACGCATCAGCATAAAGAAGATTACAAGCCCTATAGCCATAATAAGCATGGGCATGATGTAAGACGACCAGCCGGAACCCGCATTCGGGTCGGTGTTGTCTATCTGCACGCCGTTCGCCGCAAGTACGGAAAGCAACTCCCAATCCATATTTTCACGCGTAAAGTTGCAGGCAATTCTCGTAGTAACGCCCTTGTCGGAAGTCGTCACCCGTCCCTTTAAATCGGCTTTAAGGCTGTAAATGTCAATGGTAATTTTATCTACGTTAGCGGTTTTGGTTTTATCCACAACGTATTGTATCTTGCCGGAGTCGCCGCTTGTTTCGTCAATTTTGGTGGTTATGCCGCACAGCTCGAAGAATTCCGAAGTGCTCACCTTCGTATAACCGAAAAGCGCGCTTCTCAGCAGCGAATAGCCTAAAAACGCCAAAAGGCAAACGGCTACTATCGCAATAATGGTTTTCGTTGTCTTTTTCATTAAATCCTCCGTATTTGAGTAGTTGCGGCGAAGTTATATTCAACCTGCCGCATACAACGAGTTTTACTTTATTATTGTAAGCTTTTTTAGCTAAATTTATCTTAAAACCAAACTATTATTTATATATTTTAATACAATATAGTACATCATATCATATTTTTTTATGAAATACAACACTTTTAAAGCAAAAAAACATAGAAAACTTGTAATTATACGGGAAAAATCCCCCCTATAAGTTATACCGCCGAAAGCTTCCGCAGAGCATATGAAAGACATACGAAAGAGGATTTTCGATTACCGAAAATCCCCGTCTTCCGAACTACTGTTTTATGTATTTAGAAAGCTGTGCTTCTTCCTTATACGGGCTGTGCTTCTTCCTTATACGGTAAAAGAACCTTCAGAACATATTATAGTCTTAATCTTGCCTGAATTTTTCCAAGTAGTGTTTATGGTAATAGCACTCCACTACGTCTTTGTTCTGTCATATTTTATTATAGTTAAATTTCTACACAGCGTATGAAGCTATGATTTTAACGCCTGAGGCTAAAACAATTATCGTAATACCGTAGCATTTATCAAACATAGAGTCCTTAATATTAAAAAAAACGGCGTGCCGTTTTAATGAAAACGCCGTAATACCCTTAAAACCGTTGACAAAATGATTTTCGCGAACTATAATAAGCGTATAAAAACTGCGGAAAGAGGCTTTTGCTCTCCGCAATTTAATCGCAAAATAAGGACAAGTAGCCGCTTTTCTTCCGCTTAAGAGAGTTGCCGTTCGGTGCAAGGCAATGCGGGGTGCCCGGGTGAAACCGCCTTATGTAATTTTGCGTGGGTTTGCTTCCGCCGTAAGGGAAGCGTAAAGAGGCGTTATTCCCCTTTGCCGCCCGGCTTTAATAAAGGCTTGGTTTGCGGCTTTACGGAAGGCGCAATTAAGGTGGAACCGCGGATAATACATTCGCCCTTAAGTCTGTTGGGATTTAAGGGTTTTTTTATTACTTTGCGTTACTACGTTGCGGGTAAATTAAAGGGTGCTTGAATCGGCAGCCCGCATACAAACGAATAATAATTTACGCGCCAAAGTCGGGGTTAATGTGCGAAAAAGGCGGTTTTTGCCGTTCGTGCGGAAACTTTCGGGGAGTGGCGTAAAGAGAGGTTTTATATATGCAAATCACTTTAAAAGACGGAAGCGTGCTTTCCGTAGAACAAAATTCCACATGCTACGAGATAGCTCAAAAGATAAGCGAGGGGCTTGCGAGAAACGCCGTTTGCGCAAAAGTTAACGGCAAACTCGTCGACCTTTCGACCCCTGTCGCAGCGGACAGCGCGGTGGAAATAGTTACGCTTAAAGATAAGGAAGGGCTTGACGTTTATCGCCACACTTGTTCTCACATACTCGCTCAGGCGGTTAAGGCGGTTTTCCCCACCTGCCACCTTGCGATAGGCCCCGTTATCGAAAACGGCTTCTATTACGACTTTGAATTCAAAACGCCCATTTCTACCGAGGACTTCTCCAAGATAGAGGACGAAATGAAAAAAATTATAAAGGCGGACTTCAAGATTGAGCGCTTCGAACTCCCCAGAGAAGAAGCGATTAAGCTTATGAAGAAGTACAACGAGCCTTACAAAGTAGAGCTTATCGAGGATTTGCCCGAGGGCGAGCCGATTTCTTTCTACAAACAGGGCGCGTTCACCGATTTATGCCGCGGACCGCATCTTCCCTCCACGGGCAAAATCAAGGCATATCGCCTTATAAGCATCGCAGGCGCTTACTGGCGCGGCGACGAGCACAATAAAATGCTCACCCGTATTTACGCTACGGCTTTCCCCAAAAAGGACGAAATGGAAGAATACTTTGCCCGCCTCGAAGAAGCAAAGAAGCGCGACCACACGAAGCTCGGCAAAGAACTCAAGCTTTTCACCCTTATGAACGAGGGCAAGGGCTTCCCGTTCTTCCTCCCCAACGGAATGGTGCTTAAAAACACGCTTATAGATTACTGGCGCCAGCTCCACACCCGCGACGGTTATGTGGAAGTTTCCACGCCGATAATGCTCAGCCGTTCGTTGTGGGAAACTTCCGGCCACTGGGAACATTATAAAGAAAACATGTACACCACCAAGGTGGACGACGAAGATTATGCAATCAAGCCGATGAACTGCCCGGGCGGAATTCTCGTTTACAAGACCGAGCCGAGAAGCTATAAAGATTTGCCTATCAGAATGGGCGAACTTGGGCTTGTTCACCGCCACGAAAAATCGGGTCAGCTTCACGGATTGTTCAGGGTTCGTTGCTTCACGCAGGACGATGCACACATCTTCATGACGCCCGACCAGATTACCGACGAAATAAAGGGCGTAGTTAAACTCATTAACGAAGTTTACACGCTGTTCGGTTTCAAATATTATATAGAACTCTCCACACGCCCCGAGGACAGCATGGGCAGCGACGAGGATTGGGAAAACGCAACCAACGCACTCCGCGCGGCTCTCGACGGAATGAACCTCCCCTACACTATAAACGAAGGCGACGGCGCTTTCTACGGACCGAAGATCGACTTTCACCTCGAGGACTCCATCGGAAGAACCTGGCAGTGCGGCACCATTCAGCTTGACTTCCAGCTTCCCCAGCGTTTCGAGCTCGAATACGTAGGCGAGGACGGACTTAAACACCGCCCCATTATGGTACACCGCGTTATCTTCGGTTCGATCGAAAGATTTATCGGTATCCTTATAGAGCACTTTGCGGGTAAGTTCCCCGTATGGCTCGCGCCCGTTCAGGTTAAACTCCTCAGCATGACCGACAGAAACGAGGGCTACGTTAAAGCCGTTGCGGCTAAACTCAAAGAAGCCGGCATAAGGGTTGAATGCGACCTGCGCTCCGAGAAAATCGGCAAGAAAATAAGAGAAGCTCAGCTTGAAAAAGTTCCATACATGCTCGTTATGGGCGACAAGGAAGAAGAAAGCGGCAGCGTTGCGGTAAGAAGCAGATCGGAAGGCGACCTCGGCGGGTTCACTTTGGATAATTTCATCACCCGAATAAAAGACGAAATCGCTACCAAAAAGGCGTAAAAAGCAAAGCCGAAGTTCTATAAAACGGCAGAAAAACTAAAATTGTCAAGGTTTTTTAAGAAAAAGGGCAGGAAAATTACTTTTTTTGCCCTAAAACGTTTGACAAAGCGCGTTATAAATGATAATATATTCAAGCAAAGCAGAAGCGAACCTTCTCACCGCACGCAAAAGGCAGTAGCGGTTCAATAATTCTCATCGCGTTTTTTAACGTGCTTATTATGGATTATTGCGGGTCGCTTATGCGGTCCGCTTTTTTTCGTATCGGAAGCGCGTCCCCCCTCTTTTGGGCTTCGGATATGCGAATTCCGATGAATATTAAAGAAGGAAGGTATAAAACCATTAAAGAACAACATCAGTTAAACGAGCAAATCAGGGACAGAGAAGTTCGTCTTATAGGTCAAAACGGTGAACAGCTCGGCATACTCAGCGCTGCCGAAGCTCAACGTCTTGCGGACGACGCGGGTCTCGACCTCGTAAAAATTTCGCCCAACGCACAACCGCCCGTATGTAAAATAATGGACTACGGCAAGTTCAGGTTCGAAACGTTGAAAAAGGAAAAAGAAGCCAAGAAAAACCAGAAAACGGTTGAAGTTAAAGAAATCTGGCTTTCTATGACCATCGACGTGGGCGATCTTAACGTAAAGGCAAAACAAGCTGTAAAATTCCTTGCAAGCGGCAACAAAGTAAAGGTATCCATTCGTCTGCGCGGGCGCCAGAACGCTCACTCCGATTTAGGGCTTGACGTTATGAATAAATTCTTTGAAATGCTTGAAGGAAAAGCGGTAATGGATAAAAAACCGGGGCTTGAAGGGCGCACCATCATTATGATATTAAGCCCCGCAAAGCCGGAAAACAGCAAAAAATAACGGAGGATACAAATATGCCAAAAATGAAATCGCACAGCGGTGCAAAAAAACGTTTCAGAATGACCGGCACCGGTAAGGTGAAAAGAGGCCATCAGGGAAAGAGCCATATCCTTACTAAAAAGGACACCAAGAGAAAAAGAAGATTAAGAACGCAGACGCTTGTTTCGACTGCTCAGGAAAAGACGGTTAAAAACCTCATTCCTTATAAAGACTAATCGGGAGGTTTATAGATTATGCGTATTAAAAGAGGCGTTAACGCCGTCAAGAAACGTAGAAAGATTTTAAAGCTCGCCAAAGGTTACTTTGGTTCCAAGAGCAAACTTTACAGAGTAGCCCGTCAGGCTGTTATGAAATCCTTAAGCTATGCTTACGTAGGAAGAAAAGCTAAGAAGAGAGATTTCAGAAAACTCTGGATTGCAAGAATTAACGCCGCTGCAAGAATGAACGGTCTCAGCTATTCCAAATTCATGAACGGTCTTAAGAAAGCGGAAATTACTCTTAACAGAAAAGTTCTTGCCGATATGGCTGTGAACGACGCTCAGGGCTTTGCGGCTCTCTGCGAAAAAGCAAAAGCAAATATCTAAATAATTTTCAGTTTAGCCTTCTTTTTTACAAGAAGGCTAATTCGTATTTCCTAAGGGAAAAAAGGACGGCTGTATGACGACCGAAATCACTTCAAGGCAGAATTCCGAGATAAAAAGAATTGCCTCCCTTAAAGATAAAAAGTACAGAAAAAAGTACGGCGAGTATCTTGTGGAAGGAATTAAGGAAGTTTCAGAGGCTATTTTGTCCGGTCAGAATATTTCTGCGGTGATAGGGCTTAAAGAAGTCCTCCTCTCCCTTCCGGATTGCGACGCAAAGTTGATTGAAACTAACGACAAAATAATCGAATTTATTTCCGATACGGTTACCCCGCAAGGGGTGTTTGCCGTTGTAAAAGTCCCCGAAAACACTGCGGAATCGCCAAAAAGCAATTGCGCAGTGCTGGACGGAGTTAAGGACCCCGGCAATGTGGGCACCATTATAAGAACGTGCGCCGCGCTCGGCATCAGGGATTTATTCCTTTGCGATTGCGCGGACCCGTACTCGCCCAAGGCGGTGCGCTCGTCTATGAGCGGGATTTATTCCGTGAGAATTTTCGAGTGTGAACGGGAGGAAGTCTATTCCCTCCTCTGCGGGAAAAACAAGATTTTAGTTGCCGATATGGGCGGCGAAAACATCTTTACCGCAGATATTACGGAGCCTTATGCGATTGTAGTGGGCAACGAAGCCAACGGCGTGAGCGATTTCTTTAAAGAAAGGGCGGATAAAACAATTGCCATCCCTATGGAAAACAATGTGGAAAGCCTTAACGCGGCTGTTGCGTTTTCGGTTACCGCTTATACGCTTTACGGTAAAAAATTCTGAAAAACAAACCGCGTTCTTAGTTGCGTTTGAGGGCAAAAAAGCCCGATAACGTGAGAAATACGCGGTATTTACAAAAAGGAGCATAATATGTCAGGTCACAGCAAATGGGCGAACATTAAAAATAAAAAAGCCAAGACCGACGCGGTCAGAGGTAAAATATTCACTAAAATTGGTAAGGAAATCGCGGTTGCGGCAAAAGCAGGCGCAGACCCCGCTACCAACTCCAAACTTGCCGACGTTATAGCAAAAGCGAAAGCCGCTAACATGCCTAACGACAATATCGCGCGCGCAATCAAAAAAGCTGCGGGCGAAGGCAGCGCGGTCAATTACGAAACGCTCACTTACGAAGGCTACGGCGTTGCGGGCAGCGCGGTAATCGTAAAGACCCTTACCGATAACAAGAACAGAACGGTCGGCGACGTTCGCCACGTATTCGATAAGTACGGCGGTTCGCTCGGCAGCACGGGCAGCGTCTCCTATATGTTTGAGCAAAAGGGCGTTATCGTTGCAGAGAGAACGCTTGAACTTGACGAGGACACGATGATGGAAATAGCTTTGGAAGCCGGTGCGGACGACGTTCTGACCGAGGACGATTGCTATACCGTTTATACCAATCCCTCCGACTTCTCCGATGTAAGAAAGTTCCTTGAAAGCAAGGGCGTAAACTTCATCGAAGCGGACATCGAAATGGTTCCGAACGATTACATCACCCTTGACGAGAAGCAGACGGAAACGTTTATGAAGATGCTTGACGCGCTTGAAGATAACGACGACGTTCAATCCATTTATCACAACGTAAACCTCCCCGAAGAAGAGGACGAGGACTGATTTTTCAATATTCAATTTCTACGGCATGGATTTTACCCGTGCCGTTTTAATTGTTTTACGGACATCGAATATAGTTACATAAAAAATGAATAAGCGCCATATAACGCGCAAAAACAAGGAGATTTTACTATGATTAAAACCGACCTTTACAGACAGAAAATCAAAGAGCTGTCACAAACCCTGCAAGAAGCAGGGTACTCTCTTTGACTTGGACAAGCAGAGAGAAGAACTGAAAAAACTGGAAGCCGAACAGGAACTGCCAGAAGTATGGCAGGACCTTGAAAAGAGCAAGCAGATAGCAAGGAAGATTTCTTCCATAAGAAACAAGGTCTCCGCTTTCGACAAGGCGCAAAAGGCAATAGACGACACCCTCGAGGTGGTTAACCTTGCCGAAGAAGAAAACGACGAAAGCCTGTTCGACGACATCGAAAAAGAAATAAACGAAGCCGAAAAAGACATAGAAGAAATGAGGCTTCAGACGCTTTTCCGCGGCAAATACGACTCGCTTAACGCGATAATAACGTTGCATGCGGGCGCGGGCGGCACCGAGGCGTGCGACTGGGTTTCCATGCTTTACCGTATGTACATGCGCTACGGCGAAAGACACGACTTCAAGGTGACCGAGCTTGACAGGCTGGACGGCGACGAAGCGGGCATTAAGAGCGCGACCCTGAGAATCGAGGGAGATAACGCTTACGGCTATCTTAAAAGCGAAAAAGGCGTTCACAGACTCGTTAGAATTTCCCCGTTCGACGCCAACGCGAGGAGACATACCTCCTTCGCCTCTATCGAAGTAATGCCTGAAATCGAAGACACGGAAGAGATAAAAATCAACCCCGAGGATTTAAAAGTAGATACTTACAGAAGCAGCGGCGCGGGCGGACAGCATGTCAATAAAACGGAGTCTGCAATAAGAATTACCCATATTCCTACCGGCATAATCGTGGCTTGCCAGAACGAACGCAGTCAGGTTCAGAACAGAGAGCAGGCAATGAAGATGCTTATGAGCAAACTCGTCGAGCTTAAAGAAAGCGAAATGATGAAAGAAGCTCAGGAAATCAAGGGCGAAATGAAAAAAATCGAATGGGGCAGCCAGATACGAAGTTACGTTTTCTGCCCGTATACCATGGTTAAAGACCACCGCACGGGTTGCGAAACGGGTAATATCACCGCGGTTATGGACGGCGATCTGGACGCATTTATAATTGATTATCTCAAGAAATCATAAGACGGTTCCGATACCCATGCAGTGTAATATGATTAACCGAAAAGAAATTAAAAAGGACGCGGTGATACTTGCGATAGAGTCCTCCTGCGACGAAACCGCCGCAGCCGTTATCAGAGGCGGCAGGGAAATTCTCTCCAACGAGATTATGTCGTCGTGTACCGAACACGTAAAATTCGGCGGGGTCGTGCCGGAAATTGCTTCGCGGGCGCACACCCTTGCAATATCGAAAGTGGTCGATTCCGCTTTGAAAAAGGCGGAATTTACCCTCAACGAGCTTGACGCGATCGCCGTTACGTACGGTGCGGGTTTGCTCGGCGCGCTTCTCGTGGGGGTGTCATACGCCAAGGCGCTTTCGTACGCGAGCGGGGTTCCGCTACTGCCCGTAAGTCACATTCGCGGGCACATTGCGGCGTGCTATCTTAACAGACCGGAGCTTACTCCCCCGTTTGTCAGCCTGCTCGCAAGCGGCGGACACACCGCTGTTATTTACGTTAAAGATTATAACGATTTTGAAATTCTGGGGCAAACGCTCGATGACGCCGTAGGCGAGGCGTTCGACAAAGTTGCACGAGTGCTTTCTCTTGATTACCCCGGCGGGCCGAACATAGAAAGGCTTGCAAAAGAGGGCGAAAACAACATTAAATTTCCGCCCATGCTTAAAGGCGAAAAGAACTTCGATTTCTCTTACAGCGGGCTGAAAACCGCGGTCATCAATTACATTCACACCAAAGAGCAGAAAGGCGAAAGCGTAAACAGGGCGGACGTGGCGTGTTCTTTCCAATGCGCCGCCGTTGACGTGCTGGTCAATAAAACGATTGCCGCGGCTAAATTGAAAGGAGTAAAAACGATTGCCGCCGGCGGTGGCGTTGTTGCTAACGGATACCTTCGGGAAAAGCTTACGGAGGAGTGCAAAAAAAGGGATATTTCGCTGTACCTGCCGGAGCGCGGACTATGCACGGATAACGCCGCCATGATAGGAGCGGAAGGGTATATCCGCTACCAAAACGGAGATTTTGCGGACATGCGGCTTAATGCGGAAGCTCAGGTGGAGCTGTAACGCAAAAACGTTTTTGTTAAAAAAATTTGTTATTGTTTGAAAAACAAATAAAAACGTTTGCTTTTTTTTGAAAAATGCTGTATAGTATTAAGGCTGAATAAGTGTGGCTTTCCGCCCGAGGAAAGCGATATCCTCTTCTTCGGCTGAAATACTTTCGAGGTGTAGCGCAGTTTGGTAGCGCGCTTGGTTCGGGACCAAGAGGTCGTGAGTTCGAGTCTCGTCACCTCGACCAGCGGCAATGTGCCGCGGCAAATTTAAGTAGCAGTTTCTCTCTGCTACTTATTTTTTTATACAAAAAACATCGCAAACCGCTTTGCAACACGAGAAGCCTCCGCTTTTTTATACGTAAAACCAACATAAGCGGTATTGCCCTACCTTCTCAACAAATCTTCTCATTTTTTTATCCGAAAGTCCTGAAAGTTTATAAAAAATTTTCAAAAAAGCCTTGCTAAAAAATTGCCTTTTTTCTGCAAACAACGTATAATATAGCCGATTTTTTTCAAAAGAGGTTTTTTCTATGTGCGATACGGAAAAAAGGAACGGCGGAAACGGCACGTCACGCATAAAAAAAGAAGGATTTTTCCGTCGGCTTTCCCACCCTGCAGATCTTACAAAAGGCACGCCGTGGAAAGTAATTCTTTTATATGCCGCGCCTATCATGCTCTCATATTTTCTGCAACAGATTTACGTGCTGACCGATGCGATTATCTGCGGGCAAGTGCTTTCTGCCGAGCAGGTGGCGGGGGTGAACGATACCTTTCCCCTTACTTTTATTTTCCTCCAGTTTGCATTCGGTTGTACGGCGGGCTTCAGCGTAATCACGGCGAATATGGTCGGCAGAAACGATAAAACGGGCACGCGGCAATCATTCGTTACGCAAATTTACCTTTCGATTGTTATTTCCGCGGCTCTTACGGCAATTTCAATTCCCTGTCTGCCGGCGTTGCTGAGATTGATAAACGTTACCCCTCAGAATAAAGAAGTTTACGACGCCGCATACTCCTATTGTTTCATTATATTTATAGGTATTCTGGCGCAAATGGGCTATAACTTCATTTGCGGAGTACTCCGCGCGTACGGAGATTCCGTTACTCCTCTTATATTTCTTGTTATTTCCACAGCGCTTAACGTAGGGCTTGACCTGCTGTTTTTGATTTGCCTGAAAAAAGGACCTGCGGGTGCGGCTATCGCCACGGTTCTCGCACAGCTTATCAGTTTCGTGCTGTGCACCGCGTACACGTTTGTAAAATATAAAGATCTGCGATTGAAAAAAGAAGACTGGAAAGTCCCTGCAAGCGCGTTTTTACAGCACCTTAAACAGGGTGTGCCGCTCGGTTTGCAGTTTTCCGTCCTGGCGGTCGGGGTCATAGTAATGCAGGGCGCGGCGGTGAAATTCGACGTCGGCGCGGACGGCACAATGACGGCGGGAACGCCTGCTCAGAACGGCTACGGCGCGGCTACGAAACTTATCAATTTTTTAATGGCGTTTTACTGCGGGCTCGGTTCTGCAATTCTCGGCTATAACGCGCAGAATTACGGAAACGGAAATTACCTACGGATAAAAAAAGGCACGCTTCAGGCACTTTTAATCATGCTTGCCATTACCGTGTTTTGTTTTGCCGCGGGCATGCTGCTTTCAATTGGCGGCGCATACCAGTATATTTTCATGAGCGAAGATAAAATTTCCGCAGAATCCATCAGCTTCGGCAACACGTATATTTACGTGGATATTTCGCTGTATTTCATTCTCGGCTTTCTTCTCGTGGTGCGCAGCGCGGTACAGGGCATATGTAAGCCGTCGTACGTGCTCGGGGCGGGCGCGACGGAACTTGTCGCAAGGGTTCTCGCCTGCGCGTTTCTGCCCGTCATCGTCAACGGCGGAGCGATTACTTCGTCCGCTTCTCACGCTGCGTTCGTGGCGCTTTGTTTCGGCGATCCTTTTGCCTGGTTTACGGCTTCGGTACTGCTTACCGTGCCTTTTGTTAAGTACATTCTGCAAATGAAATACAAAACAAACGGAACGGCTTTTGCCGAAAAAACTTATTCGGGAAAAGCCGAAAACTAAAAAAACTCAGTCAAATATATGTATGCCTGAATAATCTTTTAAAACGGCGAAAGCTATCGCAAAGCATAAGAAAATGGGATTTTCGATTACCGAAAATCCCATTTTTTCTTAGTTACTGTTTTATGTATTTTTAAAGGTTTTACTCTTCTGTAACAGTGCCGTCAGCGCAATTTACGGTACTGGTAACACCGTAACTTTTCCAATTAGTTCCTTTCGTAATAGTAGCCCACTTTGCCGTAGTTCCGCTGTAATTTATTGTGTTTAAATTTGCACAATTGTTAAAAGCATTTTCATTTATTGTTGTCACATTTGCACCTAAAGTAACTATTTTAAGGTTCGAACAATAATAGAAAGCTCGTGTTCCTACCGTTTTAACACCGACACCGATATCGACTTTTTCAATATTAGTCCACTGAAATGCATAATTGCCAAGACTTGTAACGCTATCGGGTATAGTAACGGTGCCCGCAAGATTTGAGCAACTTGAAAAAGCTTTTTCGCCTATAGAAGTAAGCTTTGTACATACCGAAAGATCAATGCTTGTAATACCGCTACATTCGTAGAATGCATACCAATCAATAGTTGTTAAACTCTTCGGGAAAGTAACGCTTGTAAGTGCTGTATGGTGAGCAAAAGCAAAATAGTCTATAGTTGTAACACCCTCGGGAATTTCGGCGGTTTCTACATTCAAACCAAAAACTACCGTGGTACCGTCCATAATCAAACAGTTGCCATCCATTTTTAAATGAGTGTTTCCTTCCGCTACCTTAATCTCGGTAATACTTATACCGTTATAAATGGTAGAGGTATACTGACCTTGAAAAACAGTTGAAGATATTTTTTCAACATTTTCACCGATAGTAACGCTGTTAAGATTTTTACATTCACCAAAAGCTAAATTGTCTACTTTTTTTGCACCGATATATACAGACGTAAGTGCCGTGCAGCCAAAAAATGCAGCGCCGTTAACCATTGTAACGCTATCGGGTATGGAAACAGACGTAAGTGCCGTGCAACCATTGAATGCACTACCACCGATTTCGTAAAGCCCTTCCGGAAGCGCAATGCTTGTAAGAGCTGTACAGCCTTGGAACGCATTACTCCAAATAGTAGCGAGATTTTTCGGGAAAACAACGTTTGTAAGGCTTGTGCAATTTCGAAACGCACCCAAAGCAATTTCAGTAACTGTATTCGGAATGAATACGCTTGTTATATTCGTTCCTTTAAAAGCATACTCATCAATATATGTAACATCATATGCTACGTCATCTACAATGTATTTTTTTGCTATAATTATATCTGTATCGGTTGCCGTTCCTAAACCCTTAACCCACGCGGTTGTTTCATCGTACGCTTCATATTCCAAGCCTTCAGTGGCTTCAAAATAATCGCACTCGGTGCACGCGTGGTCTACCATGTTGTGTTCGGCATAATCTTTCACCGGCAATTCATTTTTGTGGTTGCAGCTCGGTGCATGCCAGTGGTGAGTTTCGTTATAACTCCATTCTTCCGAATACGCGTGAACTACCAGTTGGTTGCCGTCTGCTCCGAGATAAGGAATTCTGTTTTCTGCGTCATCCGCTGTTGTTCCGTCAGTGTATTCAACTACAAATTGAATATAATATGCACAATCTTCTATTACGATTTTCGTTGTAACTTTCTTTATGCCAACGCCGGTGTCACCCTTGTCTCCCTTAGCGCCATCTGTACCATTTGTACCGTCTTTACCAGGATCACCTTTATCACCTTTCTCTCCCTGGGCGCCAGTAGCTCCGGTATCACCTTTCTCGCCTTTATCACCTTTCTCACCTTGAGGACCTTGTGCTCCGGTATCACCCTTTTCACCTTGGGGGCCTTGAGCACCAGTATCACCCTTTTCACCTTGGGGGCCTTGAGCACCAGTATCACCCTTTTCGCCTTTATCACCCTGAGGGCCTTGTTCTCCGGTATCACCTTTTTCGCCTTGCTCGCCTTGAGGACCCTGAGCGCCGTCTTTTCCGTCTACACCGTCTTTTCCATCCACGCCGTCTTTACCTGCAGCTCCGGTATCTCCTTTCTCACCTTTTTCGCCCTGAGGTCCTTGAGCGCCCGTAGCTCCGGTGTCGCCCTTGTCACCTTTTTCACCCTTTATCCAGGCAAGAAAGTCTTCCTCCGTACCCTCGCCGCCGTTTTCAAGCCAAAGCTCATAAGCGGACTTGCCGTCTTTGCCTTCATCCGGCGTGAGATAAATTTCACACGAACCGAAGAACAACGTTACCGAACATATGAGCATCGTCATAAGTACGGCGATTAAAACATGCCTTAATGATTTTTGCGATTTCATTACAGAATGCCTCCGAAAAAAATTTTTACGGGTTGCTAAATTATTGAGTTACAACCCATATATTCCTGTGGCATTATTATACAACACGAAACACGGCGCTATTGTGTGCAAAAAAAAAAAACGGCGTGCCGTTTTAATGACAACACCGTGATACCCTTAAAACCTTTGAAAAAGCGATTTTCAACAACTTATTTCGCTTATAAAATGCTTTATATTTTTCATAAAAAATACGAGAATCGGATTTATTCCCGATCCCCGTACTGTTTCGTATGACAAAAAGTAAAGTATACTTTTGCCATTTTGTTTTGCAAAGAATGCGCTATGATACTTAATCTTGGGGAATATGAGTAAATCGGCATATTTTACCGATTTACTCGTTAGCCCCGTTTTTTAATAACAGTATTGCGGCAATACTATTGCACCTACAAAATTGTAAACAATGCGAACTCCCTGCATTTTCTTACCGTCGAAAATTTCAGCCTCATCGATATAAATCTTGTCGATAAAACTATGCAGTATTTCCGGCGTCAATTCTTCGATACAGAGATAGTGTTCTACGATTTTCAAAAACTTTTTAAGGTTATCGTTGTCCTGTTCGGTTGCGGCGATGATCTTTTTTAATTCTTCCGTTTTCGCCCGTAGTTTCGCTTGCTCCGTTTCATAAGATTTAGCAAGAAAATCAAATCGTTCGTCTGTCATTTTGCCTTTTACGTTATCTTCATAGAGTTTACGGATAATCCCGTTGATTTCTTCTATCCGTGCGGTTGTTTTAGACAATTCGCTTTTGGCTTTCGCCTGTGTTTTTTGTTGTTCAGCCGTTGTGGATTTCAGGTAGTTTTCTATAAATTCTTTTTCGTGAAAAGCAACGTATTCGCAGGTTTTGCGCAAATCTTGTAAAATAACTTCTTTTAAGTCATTTACACGGATGCGATGCGGCGTACATAATCCTTTCTTTTTCTTGCGATAGGTAGAACAATAAAAATGGTCGTAATCGTGATTTTTCTTGTATCGCTGAATCGTAAGCAATCCACCGCAATCGGCGCAATAGAGAAGCCCTGAAAACATATTCGTTTCGTTTGATTTTATATATACTCTTTTATGCTCCCGCATTTTTTGTACGGTATCGAAAGTTTGTCGGTCTATAATCGCTGGTTGAGTGCCCTCAAAGATTTTCCATTCGTCTTTCGGATGAAACGCCATTTTTTTGCTTTTGAACGACTTCCGATAGGTCTGAAAATTAACGGTACAACCCGTATATGCCATTTGAACGAGAATATATCGTATCGTAGAATTGTTCCATATCTCCGGATACGGACTTCTGCCGCGATATTTTAATCCTCGTTTCATAGCGTAAAGTTGCGGCGTTTCTTTGCCTTCCTCAGTCAATCGCTTTGCAATATCGTTGATTTTCAACCCTCCGATATATAAATCGAAAATTTCTTTTACCGTTGAAGCGGCTTCTTCGTCAACAATCCATTTTTCCTTGTCGTTCGGATCTTTCTTATACCCGAACGGCGGAAGCGTGGATAAATGTTTACCTGAATTTCCCTTTGTTTTTAACACCGCTTTGATTTTTTTCGACGTATCCTTTGCATACCATTCGTTCATTATGTTCTTGAACGGTGTAAAATCGTTATCCGTTGCGGATACCGTATCCACCTGATCGTTAATTGCTATGAATCGAATGTCCGAATTAGGGAAATAAATCTCGGTGTAATATCCCACCATTATGTAATCTCTGCCGAAACGCGACATATCTTTTACGATAATAGTAGCAATTTTACCTTCTTCCACATCGGACATCATTCTTTGAAAATCCGGACGATTGAAATTCGTCCCCGAAAATCCGTCGTCGATATAAAATGCGGTGTTGGTAAAACCGTGTTCTTTTGCATATTTTGCAAGCATTTCTTTCTGATGAACGATACTGTTGCTGTCCCCGACGAGTTCATCGTCGCGGCTGAGCCGCCCGTATAATGCGGTTATTTTTTCACCTCCGTAATAAGTTTTGTTGCTATTTGTTTTCGCTATTTGTATTCCTGACATTATTTTTTACCTCCGTCCGGACGCAAACAGCGAGTTCGTTCCGATATTAAGTTGTCCGTTTGCCGAGCAATCAGCCGTTGCATTATATCAAGCGGCGTTTGCGTGGCGTTTGGTTTTTCCTCAGCGCAAACGGCGTAAACCGTATCGCCTACGATAAAGTATTCAGCGCGACAATCGCGCACATTATGAGTATTAGTGTTTATCATTTTAGCCGTGTTTTCCGTAAATATAATCTCCTTATCAATGATTTATTTACGCAAAACGGCAGGAAGGGCGGCTTATAATTTGCCGTCTTTTTTCATATTTTTCAAGGCTTCGTAGCCTTCTTTGATTAGTCGGACTTTCGTAATTCCGTTTTCTTCGAGAAAAGCGTTTATCTCGTCATATAAGGCTCTCGGTATCATCGTTCCGAAATTGCCACTCGCTTGCTTTCTCTTTTCTTTGTTCTTTTCTTCATACTTCCTGCGCGTTTTACGCACGGGAGTATCTTCTTTCCGTTCCATTGAACTGTACCTCCGAAATATATAAAATCGTATTGATACATATTATAACGATTTCAGTATCCGAAGTCAAGTTCTTTTTATGAACGGGGCAGAAAATATCCCTTTATTTCTTGTAATTGTCGTTATTATTGAGTTTTTCTTGCTTTTTGCGTTCTTCTTCGATTTCCGCTTCTATCTGTTGTAAACGCGGGACTTGCCGCACAATATCAGGCGTGAAGAGCGAAAGCACGGAATCGAAAAAACTTCCGATTGTTTTCGGCTTTCCGTGGACTATACGCCGATATTCCGTCGGATTCGTCCTTGC
>CAKQLR010000029.1 GCA_934254725.1 uncultured Clostridia bacterium
ATTATGAGCATTGTAGCAAAAAATTGCGTCAATAAAGCAAAAAAGAGTTTTAAGAAAAATAACAAAATAATCGTTTTCTGATTGTTCTTGTCAGCTTTTTTTATTGTTCGTGTATGCGAGTAATAACTTTCGTTGAGGATAAAGAATACCGATAATAAAAATCCACCGGCACAACGGGTGGATTTTTTACTTTAAAAATATTGTTTATTAACCTCTTACTACTTCAGCGTTAAACGCAATTCTTTTTGCTTCGTCTATTTTGTTCAATACGTCTTGTCTTGTTTCGAAATCGGGGCTTTTGTAAATAAGCCTGCCCGTGTTTGAAAACAATTTAAAAAAGAATTTTCCGCCGGATGAAACGCATACGTTAAAGTTGTTTTGCTTTATGTTTTTTTGCAGTGACTTTATAGCCTTTCTTACGTCGGGAATAGCTGTGAAATTATCGCTTTTGAGTAATAACTCGTCGTCGTTATTGTGCAATTCCGCGCAGTATGCCGCTCCGTAGCGAAGTATTCTCCATGTGCCCTCGTAATTCTGTTTTACATCTTCAGTTGCGGGCGTTTCGATTAAATCTGCGTCTTTGTCCTGTTTTTGAGGGGTAACCGATTGATGAACGTTCTTTTCTTCTTCGTACTCTTCGCTGATACCTGTCGCAACGGACTCTCGTATCATCTTGGAAAATTTGCTTTCGGAATGAGTTTTTTGTTCGTCTTCGGTTTCTTTGCTCGTGTTTTCCTCCTGAGTTTCAAAGGAGCTTATGTCTGCATGCTCGCTGTCCGGAAAGTCGTCTGCAGGCTCGTTTTCATCGTGAGTGTTTTCGGGGGGGAGAGGTTTCTCTTCCTGTTTTGCCAAGGGCGTTTCGGCTTTTTGCTTTGTCTCCTTTTTGGCGTTGCCGGATTTATCCGTTTTTAACTTTGCTACGTGTTTATCAAGAAATTTCAGCCAGTTATATTTTTTAATAAAATATCCTAAAACGGAAGCAAGAATCACCACGCCTATAGTGATTGCTATTGTCACGATAAGCTGCGTATTGTTTTTAACGTACTCGATAATCTTTTCCATACCAAATAAACCCGCAAAATTTCTTATAAAAATCTTAACAATTAAATTTTAATATATTATTAAAAATTAGTCAAACATATTTAATTAAGTAGAAAAATTTTTGCATATATGATAGAATATATTTACACAAAAAAGCTCAGGCGGTTGAAATGAAAATTTACAAATTGGCTATTATAGGCGGTGGTGCTTCAGGACTTGCCGCAGGAATATTTGCGGGCGAGCGTTACGGCGGCGACGTTGTTATATTGGAGAAGCTTGACAGAGTGGGTAAAAAACTGCTTTCGACGGGCAACGGCAGGGGGAATGTTACCAACGAAAATCTCTCCGCACGCAATTATCATTCTTTTTCGGGCGATGCAAAAATGTTTGTCGAACCCGCCATTTCTTTTTTTGATAATAATCAAACTATACGTTTTTTGCGCGATATAGGGGTCTTTTGCTCTTCGGAGGAAGCGAAAGTCTATCCGCTTAGCAGACAGGCTTCGTCCGTCCTCGATATGATGAGGGCTAAGCTTTCTGTTCTCGGGGTCGAAACGATTACCGGTTTCGAAGTTAAGCGCATTGAAAAGAATAAGACGTTCAGACTTGTTTCCGACAATGCCGAGATATTTGCCGAAAACGTAATTTTTTCAGCCGGCGGAAAGTGCGGAAAACAGTTCGGAACGGACGGTACGGCATTTAATCTGTTAAAGAATTTCGGGCATAAAATTACGCCGCTTTATCCTTCGCTTGTTCAACTGAAAACGGATAACGTGCCTATAAAGGGGTTGAAAGGCATAAAGCAATATGGGGAAGTCAAAGTAAAAAAAGGCGGTAAAATCGTTTGCTCTTCCCTCGGAGACGTTTTGTTTACCGATTTCGGCATAAGCGGAAACGCGGTGTTTTACGTTTCGTCGTATGTCGCAAGCGATCAGGGTGCCGTTGTCGCTATAGATTTTATCCCGGATATTGCGTTTAACGATCTAAAAGATATGCTGTCGGAGAAGATGCGTTCTGCGCCTTATCTTGTAGCGGAAGATCTTTTAAACGGTATCATAAACAAACAGCTCGGTAAAAACATTTTAAAAATACTTGGTATACCATTAAACGAAAAGTGCCCTTTTTCGCGCATAAACGACGTTTGCGGAATGATAAAATCGTTTGAATTGAAAGTAGAGGGAATGCTCGGCTTCGATTACGCACAGGTCACAAGGGGCGGAGTTTTTCTGCGTGAAATAAATTCCGACACAATGCAGTCAAAACTCGTTGACGGATTGTATATAGTGGGGGAAGCTCTCGATATCGACGGAGACTGCGGCGGGTATAATCTTCAATGGGCTTTTTCTTCCGCATATGCGGCGTGCAAAAATATAACGGGCGGTTTCGGAAAATAGCGGTTATTCTTTAAAGAACGGCCTTTTAATTTTAAAGTTATTATAATGAAAACGCTTGACAAACCGAACGGTCGGTAGGTATAATGTACGGGCAAATAAAATTAGTGCGGCATAGGGTTTCTATTCCACGGCACTAACGAATAATTTATAGACTGAGAGATATTGAAAAAACAAAAAAGAAACAGAAACCATCTGGCTGAATTTTTACGGGCGGTTAAAATATGAAATTATTGTCAGTGTTATCCGATACTCACGGAAATATTTCTTCTATAGAAAAAATACTTCCCGTCATAAAAGAAAGCGATTACGTTATTCACCTCGGCGACGGTCTGCAGGATATTAAACCTTTTGAAAGAGAGCTTAAAGGCAAGCTTATTCTCGTCAAGGGAAATTGTGATTACCTGCCGTATGAAAAAAGTTCGGTGTTGGAAATAGAAAAGAAGAAAATATTGTTGACGCACGGCGATTTGTTCGGTGTAAAACAGTCGCTTTTGCGCCTCAGAATTTGTGCCGAGGAGCGCGGTGCGTGCGCGGCGTTTTACGGGCACACCCATATTGCTTGCGAGTGCGAAGATAACGGCGTTCTCCTGTTTAATCCGGGGAGTTTAAGTTTGTATTCCGCCTTTCAGAGTTATGGTTTCGTTTGCGTAACGGAAAACAAAATTGTTTGTAAAATAAATAGATTATATTAAAATCCGGAGTTTTTATTATGCTTAGAATTGAAAACCTTACCAAAGCATACGGCGAAAAGAAAGCCGTTGACAATTTATCCCTGCACATATTGCCCGGTGAAATTTACGGTTTCATCGGTCATAACGGAGCAGGTAAAACAACCACGCTGAAAAGCGTTGCGGGCATTCTTGCGTTTGATCAGGGAGAAATTTATGTGGACGGCACTTCCGTTCGCACTAATCCCATAGAATGCAAAAGAAAAATCGCGTATATCCCGGATAATCCCGACCTTTACGATTTTATGACGGGCATTAAATATCTGAACTTTATTGCGGATATTTTCGGCGTTCCTTCCGACGTAAGAAAAGAAAGAGTGACTAAGTATGCGGATTTGTTCGAGCTGACGAACGACCTTTCTCAGCCGATTTCCTCGTATTCTCACGGAATGAAGCAAAAACTTGCCATTATCTCCGCATGGCTTCACGATCCTAAACTTATCATTATGGATGAGCCGTTTGTCGGTCTTGACCCGAAAGCGGCGCACATTCTTAAAGGTATGATGAGAGAGGTTTGCGATAATGGCGGCGCTATTTTCTTTTCCACGCACGTCCTCGAGGTGGCTGAAAAACTTTGCGACAAAGTAGCCATTATTAAGGGCGGTAAGCTCGTTCGTTCTGGTACGATGGAGGAGGTTAAAGGCGATTCCTCTCTCGAAAACGTGTTCCTTGAACTGGAGGGCGAAAATGCTTAAAGCTCTTTTAAAAAAGCAGTTTTTAGAAATTTTTCAAACGTATTACTATAACCGCAAAACGGGCAAAAAACGTTCTAAGGTTTCGGTCGTTTTATTTTTCGTTTTGTTCGGGTTCCTTATTGTTGGCGTGCTCGGCGGAATGTTTACGGTTATTTCCGTAGCTATTTGCTATACTTTTTTCGATATCGGCTTAGACTGGCTGTATTTTGCGGCAATGGCGCTTCTTGCGGTGCTTTTCGGCTGTTTCGGAAGTGTTTTCAATACATATTCTTCGCTTTATCTCGCAAAAGATAACGATTTATTGCTTTCGATGCCCATCCCCGTAAAAACGATTATGACGGCAAGGCTGTTTGCAGTGTACTTACTCGGACTAATGTATTCGGGCGTGGTTACGGTGCCTGCGGTTATCGTATCCTTCTTTGTCGGCGGCGTTTCGTTTTTGTCTGTGATAGGGGGGATTTTCTATGTGTTCCTCGTTTCGCTTTTCGTCCTTACGTTGTCCTGTGCTCTCGGGTGGGTTGTCGCTAAAATAAGTAAAAAATTAAAGAATAAAAGCTTCATAACGGTAATCATTTCTCTGTTGTTCTTCGGTGCGTATTACATGTTTTATTTTAATGCGGAGAAAATTATCGGCAACGTCATCGCTAATGCGGAAGTTCTCGGCGAGGGCGTTAAAAAGTACGCTTTTCCGCTGTATATCTGCGGCAAAGCGGCAATGGGCGATTTGCTTTGTCTCGGCGGTGTGACCGTGGTTGTGTGCGGACTTTTTGCACTTACCTGGTATATAATTTCGCGTAGTTTTCTTAAAATAACAATTTCCGCTCAGCAGGTAGAAAGGATTAACGGAAGAGGCAAGGTGGAAAAACAAAAAACCCCGTTTTTCGCGCTTTATCGCAAAGAAATGAAGCGTTTTACATCAAGCGCCAACTATATGTTAAACTCCGGCTTCGGCATAATTTTCTTTGTTATGTGCGTGGTTATGTTGCTGATTAAAAAGTCGGACATGACCGAACTCCTGGATTCTCTCGAAGGATACGCTTCCCTTGCCGGCGGGGTGGTCGCATTGATATTCTGCTTCCTTTCAACGATGGTTATGGTCGTCGTTCCGTCCGTCTCGCTTGAAGGAAAGAATATATGGATTCTTCAATCTATGCCGGTTAAGCCTTGGGCTTGCCTGAAAGCTAAAATTGCCGTTCAGCTTGTTTGGGTGATCCCTGTCGCCGTTATCTCGTTCGCGCTTTCTTTAATTGCCGTGCCGATGGATGCTGCTTCGTTTATTTTCGGCATTACGGATATAGTGCTTTTCAATATATTTATAGCGCTTTTCGGCATGGTTTTAAGTTTAAAAATGTGCAACCTTAACTGGGTTAACGAAACCGTACCTATTAAACAGGGCATGAATGTATTGCTTTATATGCTTTTCGGTTTCGTGGCTATTGCCATAATGACGGTAACATACATTTTTTTGGCTCCGTTTATTGGTTGGTGGTATCTTTTAGCTTTGGCGTTGGTGCTCTGCGGGGCGTCGCTTCCGATATATTTCTGGCTGAAAGGAAAGGGCAGCGAACTGTTCTCAAAGCTTTCTTAAAGCTTCACGCGTATTATACATAATAATTTTTAATAAAGTAAATTCGATTTACAGCAAATAAAAAGCGTTCCGAAAGAGTTTTTCCTTTGGAATGCTTTTTGTTTTACAGTGATTAGCCCGAAATAGCCTTTTGCATAAAATATGCCGAAACTCCCAGGGGAGCTATTTAGGCTTGCTTGAAAAGAAAAAAAGAACTCAAGATTTTTTCTCGAATTCGTTTTATTCTTATCTGGTGCACCATCACGGACTCGAACCGGGGACCCAATGATTAAGAGTCATTTGCTCTACCAACTGAGCTAATGGTGCATATGGTGATCCATCCGCGATTCGAACGCGGGACACCGTGATTAAAAGTCACGTGCTCTGCCGACTGAGCTAATGGACCATATTTTTTTTCATGTTGGCTGGGGTGGCAGGATTTGAACCTACGAATCCCGGAATCAAAATCCGGTGCCTTACCGCTTGGCGACACCCCAATAAACTTATTGGGGCGAGAGAAGGGAATCGAACCCTCGACCTCCAGGACCACAATCTGGCGCTCTAACCAATTGAGCTACTCTCGCCATGGCGCGCCTGAAGGGATTCGAACCCCTGGCACACGGCTTAGAAGGCCGTTGCTCTATCCAACTGAGCTACAGGCGCAAGTGTTGGAAGAATTATGGAGCGGGTGATGGGAATCGGACCCACGCAACCAGCTTGGAAGGCTGGTGTTCTACCATTGAACTACACCCGCACTTCGCACACAATGCTAACAAATTATATCAAATAGAGTTTGCCTTGTCAACAGTTTTTTGCCCTATTTATAAAAATTTTTAAAAAAAATTGAAGCGGAAATTTTATTAGTTATCTCAGACAGCAATACGGGCGAGTTTTGGTAGTTTTTTACATTTTTGTATATTTGCAAAAATATACAATTTGTTGCTTCAGTTTACTTTCAGTTAATATTTGTGTGTTATAATACAAAGATATAAGGAGAAATTTGTGCTTTTATGTCGCAAATAATTTCTATTATATTATAACGTATAAAAGGATAATGAAGTATGAGAGATTTCAAAGTAATTACAGACTCTTGTTCCGACCTTACTACGGAACTTAGAAACAATTACGATATAGATTACGTTAAAATGAATATCGTTTACAACGGAAAAGAGCTTCCCGCCGATCTTGACTGGAAAACTTATTCCCCGAAGGAATTGTATGATATTATGCGCGGAGGTACAAGAGTAACCACTACGCAGGTTCCCGCAGAGGAATTTACAAAAGCGTTTACCAAATATGTAGAACAGGGTATGGACGTATTATATATAGCATGTTCCGCTGCATTGTCCGGCTCGGTGAATACCGGTCACGTCATAGCTAAAGAAATTATGGAAGCATATCCCGAAGCAAAGATTGTTTGTATTGACTCTCTCAACTCCTGCATGGGCGAAGGGCTTCTTGCAATCAAAGCCGCGGAGCTTAAAGCCGAAGGCAAAACGCTTGACGAAGTTGTCGAATATATAGAAAAGAATAAACTTAAAGCAAATCAGTTTGCCGTAGCCGAAACTCTCGAATATTTAAAGAGGGCGGGAAGAGTTAAAGCTTCCAAAGCTTTCTTCGGAAATTTATTCGGTGTTAAGCCGATAATTATTTCGGATGCGCGCGGCGCTAACTTTGCCGTTAAAAAAGTAAAAGGAAGAAAAGGCTCTATTCTCGAAACGGTGGCTATGTGCAAAGAGTCGATCGTTAACCCAGAAGAGCAGACTCTTTATATCGTTCACGCCGATTGCGAGGAAGATATGAAATTCTTCAAAGAGGAACTTGAAAAAGCTATTCCCTGTAAAGCTACTTATGTTTCCTATATAGGTCCTATTATAGGTGCGTCCGTCGGACCCGGAACTTTAGCCGTTTACTGTGTCGGTAAAGAAGTAACGGTAGTAGGTGACTAAGGTGGTTTATGGCGATTAAAGAAGTAGATAGCGCATCACTGAAAACGATGCTTACTGCCGGCGCGGCTGTGTTGGATAAAAATCTTACAAGAATAAACGATTTAAACGTTTTCCCCGTACCCGACGGCGATACCGGTACCAATATGGAGTTTACGATCAAAGGCGCTGTAAACGGTGCGTGCGGTTGTAACGGTAATCTTTCCGAAACTGCAAAAGCCATGGCAAAGGGCGCTTTGCTCGGCGCAAGGGGAAACTCTGGCGTTATCCTTTCGCAGTTTTTAAAGGGTATTGCGGTCGGTCTCGAAGGGCTTGAAAAAGCCGATACAGTTCAGTTTGCAAACGCCTTTAAAAAGGGTGTGGAGTATGCTTATAAGTCGGTGCTTTACCCTACGGAAGGTACTATCCTTACCGTTATGAGGGAGGCTACTGAGTTCGCGGCTTCAAAAATACCCGAACACGGTTCTCTTTCGGCATTCATCGCGGATTTTTTAGAGCAGGCTAAAATTTCGCTTGCTCATACTCCCGAACTTCTTGACGTTTTAAAGAAAGCGGGCGTTGTGGACAGCGGCGCTGCCGGTCTTATTTGCGTTGCCGAAGGTTTCCAAAAAGCTATAAACGAAGAAGATTTCGAAATAAGCGACTCTGTGGAAGATAACAAACAGAGCAGTAATTTGCATACTAATGCGTTCGGACCCGACAGTGTTCTGGAGTACGGGTATTGCACGGAGTTCATACTTCAGCTTATGAACGCAAAAACCGATATAAAATCCTTTAAAATAAACACGATTACCGATTACTTGCAGACGGTAGGCAATTCAATCGTCGCTATTCTGGACGAGGACGTGGTTAAGATTCACGTTCACACGAAAACTCCCGCAAAGGTAATAGATTTTTGTCAACGCTTCGGTGAGTTTGTTACGTTTAAAATGGAGAATATGTCCGTTCAACATAACGAAATTATCGCAAACGAAGAGGCTGCTATTACTTCGGACGAGCCTGTGAAAATGGTTAAAAACGCCGTTGTCGCGGTTGCTTCAGGCGAAGGAATAAGCGAAGTTTTCCGTTCGCTTGGCTCGTCTGCGATTGTGAACGGCGGACAAACTATGAACCCGTCGAGCAGCGATTTTATTAACGCATTCGATACGCTTAACGCGGAAAATATTATTGTTTTGCCCAACAACTCGAATATCATAATGGCTGCTAAACAAGCGGCGGAGCTGTACGATAAAGCCAACGTTTACGTTATAAACTCTCACACGGTTGCCGAAGGTTATTCCTCCATGACCGTCACTGATATAGAAGCCGACATCGAAGAAATTATCCTCGATATGGAGCGTGCCTGCTCGCATGTCGAAACTCTTTTTGTTACATACGCCGTGAGAAACGGCAGTATGGACGGGGTCGAGTACGAAAAGGACGACTATATTTCCGTTTGCGGAAAGAAAATGATGTTCTCGGCAAAGGATAAAACGAAAGCGGTTATCAACGGAATAAAGGCGCTTAACGATTGCGACGACAGGGAAATCGTTACCGTGTTCTACGGCGCGGACGTTTCGGAAGAGGAAAAAGCTTCGTTCCTGTCGGAATTTAATAAGTCGTTCTCGGATAAGGAGCTTTACGAAATCGACGGAGGACAGGACGTCTATTCGTTTATTGTGGCGCTCGAATAATAAAACCGAAATTGAATCGGAGAAGGGGCGATTTTTTCGTCTTATTCTCCGATTTTTTTTATTGTGCAAAATTGTCAAACAAAATTTAAATATGTTCGTTAAAAGGCGAATTTTTATTGATATTTAAATTTGTTTGTGTTATAATGATATGCAGATGAGTTTTGTCGGTGAGGCGTGCGCTGTCGGCGTATATCTTTTCGGCAGGCTCTGCTTGCTTGTGATATGGGTAAAAAAGACGAAAAAATCATTATTGTCAACGGTCGCGAGTTTATTGCAAAAAGCTCCAAAGGCAGAAGACTGAGATTGAAAGTGGACGGAAACGCCAAGCTGTACGTTTATATTCCGCGCGGTGTTTCTTTTAATTTTGTTTCGTCGTTCGTTTCGGAAAAATCCGAATGGATAGACAAGGCGCAAAAAAGTGTTTTAGCCGAACTCGACAAGTACAAAACCGACCTTGACCATACCTTTTTTAAAGGGTGTAAATGCAATTTGATTTTTACGGAAAACATCGATTCGTGTGAGATAAACGGCACTTTATACATTAAATGCAAAAGAATGGCAAGCGATGAAAACAAAAAGAGAAAGTTGGAAATCTTTTTTAAAGAAAGCGTTTGCGAGTATGTTTTGAAAAGACTTCCGTTTTACGAAAATCTTACCGGGCTTTATTCTAAGGAGTGGGAAGTGCGAAAGATGAGGTCAAGGTGGGGAAGCTGTCGGACGGACTCAAAAAGGCTTACTTTCAATACAGCGCTTGCAAAAGTTGACGAAACCGCATTCGACTACGTTATATTACACGAAGTAGCACATTTAAAGTATCCCGATCACGGTAGGGAATTCAAGGCGTTTTTAACGCGCTATATGCCCGATTGGCGGCAAAGAAAAAAATTATTATCAGGGGTTTTCACTAATGCGAATTAAACCGATTGTCAAAATGACACAAAACGAAGCTATTACTTTCTACGAAGAAACAAAGCCCGATTTCGGCTTTTACAGTTCTGACTATTACGAAATGGTTTTACCTTTATCCGGTCAGGTAGAGGTTTCTTACGATAATAAAAAGAGAGTTCTCGACGAAGAGAGCGGTATTATTTTTTCGCCCGACGTTTTAAGAAGGGTGACCGTAAGGGAGGACGAGGGGGCTTGTCTTTTCATAAGATATTCCGCCGCTATATGCAAGAACGTTTTCGAAACTCTCGGAAGCGATACCGCCGACAGGTTTTTAGCTCTTCCCGTTTATAATTTCACGGTGGACGCGCAATACGTAAATTCTATTCGCGTTGCTATCGAAAACGCGCATATCGCAAGCGAGGAATGCAAAGAACTTGCGCTTAAAAAGCTTGCTTATACCGCATTTTTACGTTTTGTTCCGTTCCACGAATATTTAGCGGAAAACGACGTAACGTCGCGTTCTCTTGCCGCAATGAACAATCCCGAGTATGTCGGTTATCGTCTGCCGGATATCGCTCAGAAAATAGGCTGCAGCGAAGAATATCTTGTTCGTTGTTTCAAAAAAAGCGGGCTTGAAACGCCTAACACCGTTTTCAAACGCATTAAACTCCGCTATGCAAAAAGCCTTTTACTCAACGGCACCGTTTCGGTATCTACCGTCGCTTCTATAGTGGGCTTCCGTTCCGTAGGGCATTTCAATAAGCTTTACAGCACGGAATTCGGCGTTTGCCCCGGCAACGACAAAACAAAATAATAAATAAGATAATTACTCCGTTTTTGCGGAAAAGGAAATAATTATGGATTATCAGTTGCTTGCTTCGATGCTTTTCCCTGAAGTTACGGAAACGCCCGAAGATATGGAAAAAAAGTTCCCCGTAAGAAACATTAAGGAAGGTGCTATAGTTTCTCGTATGGCTCCTTCGCCTACGGGTTTCGTTCACCTCGGCAATCTCGTTCAGGGGCTTACCAGCGAAAGACTTTGCCACCAATCGGGCGGCATATTGTTTTTAAGGGTTGAAGATACGGATAAAAAGAGGGAAGTTCCCGGCGCAGTTCAGGTGCTTATCGAAACTCTCAAGCATTACGGCATTCATTTTGACGAGGGAGCAACCGTAGACTCCGATTCGGGCGATTACGGTCCTTATCGTCAGAGCCAGAGAGCCGCAATTTATCACGTCTACGCAAAACAACTCGTTTTGCAAGGGCAGGCTTATCCGTGTTTCTGTACGGAAGAAGAACTGCAGGAGATGCATGCTCTGCAGGAAAAGGAAAACGCAAACTTCGGTTACTTCGGCAAATGGGCTAAATGGCGTGACCGTCCTATAGAGGATATCAAGGAGATGCTCGATAAGGGTATGCCTTGGGTTCTTCGCTTCCGTTCTACCGGAAATATAGAAAATAAAATAAAATTCGTTGACCTTATCAAAGGCGAAATAGAAGTTACCGAAAACGATATTGACCACGTTTTGCTTAAGTCCGACGGAATACCCACATACCACTTTGCGCATGCGGTTGACGATCACCTTATGAGGACTACTCACGTCGTTCGCGGAGACGAATGGTTATCCACGTTGCCCTTCCATCTGCAACTGTTCCGCGCTCTCGGTTTTAAACTTCCCAAATACTGTCATATCGGACCTTTGATGAAGATGGACGGCACTTCAAAAAGAAAGCTTTCAAAAAGAAAGGACCCCGAACTTGCTCTTACATATTATAAGGAAGAAGGTTTCCCCGTAGAAGCCGTTTACGAGTACATTCTGACCGTTCTCAATTCGAACTTCGAAGATTGGAGACGTGCTAATCCGGACACTCCTACGGACGATTTTAAATTCTCGTATAAAAAGATGAACCCCGCCGGCTCGCTTTTCGACGCTGCAAAACTTAAAGACGTTTCCAAAAACGTTATTTCAAAGATGACTGCGGAAAAAGTTTACGAGCTTGCTACCGAGTGGGCGAACGAGTTCGATAAGCCGTTCGGCGAAAAGCTTTCTGCGGATAAAGAAAAAGCCGTTGCTGTTTTCTCCATCGGCAGGGGAGGAAAGAAACCTCGTAAAGACTACGCTGTATGGAGCGAATTAAAAGATTATATGGGCTTTTTCTACGACGAGTATTTTGAAATTAAGGACGCTTTGCCCGAAAACTTCGATAAGAACGTCGTAAAAAATATTTTAAGCGAGTACGAGTATTCAAATACCGCAGACCAGAACGAATGGTTTGAAAATATTAAAGCGCTTGCGGAAAAACACAACTTTGCTTCCGATATGAAAGCTTACAAGGCTCAGCCCGAAAACTATGCGGGCAACGTTGCGGATGTAAGCGGATTTATCAGGCTTGCTTTAACGGGCAAGAACGTTTCGCCCGATATGTATCTCGTTATGAAGATACTCGGCAAGGATAAAGTCGGGGAGAGAATCGATAAGTTTGTAGCTTCGCTTTAATCAGCGAAATCAATAAAATATTTACTGCTAAAAACCCCGTCGGAATTTTTTCGGCGGGGTTTATGTAAACGGGCTGTCGAAAGGCAAAGGGGGAATATAGCAATGAATTTTCTTGCGAAATTATTCATAAAAGATTACAAAAATATCGAGGATGGAAAAGTAAGGGAAGCCTATGGCGTTTTAACCGGAATTGCAGGGGTAATACTTAACGTTCTTTTGTTTGCCGGCAAGCTTATGGTCGGATTGATTTCCGGTTCGGTGGCTGTCACTGCGGACGCGTTCAACAATATTTCGGACGCAGGTTCGTCGATTATTTCTATGGTGGGGTTTAAACTTGCAAATAAGCCAGTCGATAAAAAACATCCGTTCGGACACGGAAGAATGGAATATCTTTCCGGGCTTATCGTGTCTATGATTATCATTTTCGTCGGGTTTGAGCTTGTTACTTCTTCCGTAGAAAAGATTTTTTCGCCCGAAGTTATAGACGTTTCGCTTATTTCCGTAATAATCCTGGCAGTTTCCGTTCTCGTTAAATTATGGATGTTTTTATACAATTACACTATTTCAAAAAAGATAAATTCCGCGGGAATGAGGGCGACCGCGTTTGACAGTATATCCGACGCGGTTGCGACTACGGTAGTTTTGTTAAGCGCATTGATATTCAGGTTTACTGGCTTGAACGTAGATGCCTACGCGGGCATACTGGTTGCCGTTTTCGTCACGTTTACAGGCTTAAAATCCGCAAAGGAAACGGTGGATTTGCTCGTGGGGGAAGCGCCTTCGCCCGAGTTCATACGTAACATAACGGAATTTGTTTGTTCTTACGACATAGTTTACGGCGTTCACGACCTTATCGTTCATAATTACGGAGTGGGCAGGGAGCTTATATCTCTTCACGTTGAAGTGCCTTGTAATACGGACGTTATGTACATTCACGAAAAGATTGACGAAATAGAAAACGCCCTGACGGAAAAATTCCACGTGCACGCGGTAATACATATGGACCCTATAGAAGTGGATGACGAAACCGTAAACAAAACAAAAGCGGAAGTTTTGCAGGTTATCGCGGAGACGTATCCGGGCGTTACCGTTCACGATTTCCGTATGGTAAACGGGCAAAAGAACGTAAATTGCGTTTTCGATATCGTTGTCCCTTATGAGTTTAAAGACGCCGAAAGGGTCGCCGAAGATATTGTTTTGAAAGTTAAAGAAAAAGACGAAAGGCTTAACTGTGTTATAAATACGGACAGACCTCTTTGTTAAAGAGAAACGGCGGGAGTTTTTGCTCACGCCGTTTTCTTTTTTTGACTATTTTTGCGTGATTTACGGGGTTTTATGATTTAAAATGATAAAATTTTTATCGAGTAAATATCGTCGAAAAGAATTTTGTTTCCGCCGAAGGAGATTGTTTTTTCGTTGAAGTTTATCTTTTCTACAACGGCGGTTGTTTCTATATAATGACCAAGGTAGTAAAAGATAATTTTTACCTCCGCACCCTTTGCTATTACGGCGAGAGTTGAACATATTTCTTCCCTTGCTTCGTCCGAAATTTCGGTCTTTTCCACTCTGGTGTGGCGTTCTTCTCTTTTTTTCAGTTCTTCTTTTAATCCTTTTAATGCGTCAAAGGATAAAAACTGTTTTGCTCGTTCGTGTCTGTCCATAAAAATCCCGATAATGCGTGTTTCAGGCGGGTAATTGCTTTTTTCGGGGACTTTGAAAGTTGTTATTCCCCGTTGTGCCCGCCTATAAGTTTGTTGCGTTCTTTAGTCGTTGCGCCTTCCTGAAGATCTGTTCCTCTTAAAACGGCGTTCTTTCCGAACTTGTCTTTTATATCCAGCACCGTGTATTCAAGGTGCTTTTCTTTTTGCACGGAATTCATGTCGGTAAACAAATCATAGCCTTCCATACATTCGTCTAAAAGATTGGAGTAGCAAATACCAAGGCGCCGTATAGGGGTGTTTTTGTTTGTGGATTCTTCAAACGCCCTGACTACATACTTTACAATAATAGAGTAAACGTTTGTTTTTTCGGTCATTCTCAGCATTTTGTCTGTAGAGGGAATAGCTTTTTTAGAGTAGCCGACGAATATCGAAACGCAGTCCGTTACCATGTGCTGCCGCAGTAAATTCTGGCAGGCGGTAAGAGCCATTTCCTTTATGACGGTCAAAGCTTTTTCGTAAGTGTAATCGTTGAAGAGAATTTGAGAATTCGATATTGAACGACTTCGGCTTTTGTAAGTTTTGATGTCCTGCATGGTGCAGGTTTCTCTGCCGAAAGCATGATCGATCAAAAGCTCCGCATTGACGCCGAAACTGCGATATAAAAGTTCTTCGGGCGCCCTTGCGATGCCAGCCATATCGAAAATGCCGTACCTTTCAAGGCGTTTCGCAGTACCTGTAGAAATTCCCCAGAAATCGGTTATAGGGCGGTGTTTCCACAACGTTTTGATAAAAGTTTTTTCGTCCAGAATTCCTATATGTCCAGGCGTGTGTTTTGCCGTTATATCAAGCGCGATTTTTGCAAGATACAGGTTAGTGCCTATGCCGGCGGTTGCTGGTATGTGAAGCCGCACGGATATTTCGTCCACAAGTTTTTTTGCGAATTCCGCCGCACTCTGTTTGTAGCAGGAGAGGTAGTCCGTTGCGTCTATAAAACATTCGTCTATAGAATAAACGTGTATGTCGTCGGGCGAAACGTAGTCAAGGTATATATCGTAAATATCGGCGCAGTATTCTATATATTTTTTCATTCTCGGCTTGGCGGTTATATACTTTATACTCGGCGGAATTTCAAAAAGCCTGCACCTGTTTTTTACGCCGAGCGATTTCATCTTAGGTGAAACAGCAAGGCATATAGCGCCGTTTCCTCGCGATTCGTCCGCCACCACAAGGTTGGTTTCAAAAGGGTTCAACCCTCGCTCTGCACATTCCACGGAGGCGAAAAAAGACTTCATATCTATACAGAAGTAAGTCCGTTTTTTTTCGGTTTTTGTGGGTTTTACGGGGTTTTTGAATTGAACGATGCCGTTGCCGTCCGTTTTGTCGTAAGGCATTTTACACTACGTCCTTAATAATTTTTATCGCTATTCCTTGAATTTCTACATTAAACGAAAGTATGTCTTCCATTGTTTCGTTTTCTGGGTGAAGGCGAACGGGGGAGTTCCCTCCGTCTTTAAAATAACGTTTCAGCGTAGCGCTTTCTCCGTCAACCAAAGCGACCACGATCTGTCCGTTTTCGGCAACGTTTTGCTTTCTTATGACAACAAGGTCCCCCGGTAGAATGCCCGCGTTTTTCATACTGTAGCCTTGCGTCCTCAAAACGAAAAACTCTCCTTTTCCTGTAAGTTCCTCGGGTAAAGGAATATAGCATTCTATATTTTCCTCTGCAAGAACCGGGGTTCCGCAAGCGACCGTTCCGACAAGAGGCGCAAGCGATGTTTGCGAAGCGCTTTTATTTATAGCAGCTGTTTTCACTCCGCGGGCAAGGCGATGGTTTTTCCCGCTGTCGGTTGTGCCGCATTCGATAAGCCCGTTTTTCTCCATTCGCGAAATATACCCATGAACGGTGCTGAGCGATAAATTCATTTTTTTAGCTATTTCTCTCAACGTAGGGGTGTACCCTTGTGAAAAATAACATTCGTTTATATATTCGGCAATTTTTTTCGGCGTCGGGTTCGTTTTGTCTTTCATAAAAGCCCCTGTAAAATAGAATTTATGAACATTTGTTTTGCGAACATTTGTTCGTTGTGTATATTTTAAAACATCGGAAATCAAAAGTCAATAAAAATTAACATTATTTTTTATGCCAAAATATGTAAACAACTATACAAAGGATAAAAAATCGTGTATAATACTGTATAATAAAAAAAGGAGGGGCATTATGGCTATAAGATTAAACGAAGACAAAGAAATAGTCCGCTCGGTAAGAGAGGGGCTGAAAAGAAAGAACGGCTACTGCCCGTGCAGACTTGAAATGAACGAAGATACGAAATGTATGTGTAAAGAGTTCCGCGACCAGATAGCCGACCCGAATTTCGAAGGTTACTGTCATTGTCTGCTGTATTACAAAACAAAGGATTAACTGAAAACAAAAAGCCCGCGATATCGTGCAATATCACAGGCTTTTTAATTTTATTCTGTAATCAGTTAAATGCTATTTTTTCGTTAATGAACGCTTCGAGTTCGCTTATAGGCAATCTTATCTGTTCCATGGTATCGCGGTCTCTTACCGTTACGGTATTATCCTCGAGAGTATCGAAATCTATGGTTATGCAGTAAGGCGTTCCTATTTCGTCCTGACGGCGATAGCGCTTGCCGATAGAACCCGCATCGTCGTAAGTAACCATAAACTTTTTGGAAAGAGCGGTAAATACTTCGCGCGCTTTTTCTGAAAGGTTTTTCTGAAGGGGAAGTATCGCGCACTTGTAAGCCGCAACGGCGGGGTGGAAGTGCATAACCACTCTGGTGTCGCCGCCTTCGAGCGTTTCCTCATCGTAAGCTTCGGAAAGGGTTGCAAGCATAAGTCTGTCCGCGCCGATTGAATATTCGACAACAAAGGGAATATATTTTTCGTTAGTCAGCGGGTCGTTGTAAAGCATCGTCTTGCCGGAGAATTCCTGGTGACGGGAGAGGTCGTAGTTTGTGCGGTTGTGAATACCGTTAAGCTCGGACCAGCCCATCGGGAAGAGATACTGTATATCGCAAGCGCATTTAGCGTAATGCGCAAGTTTGTCGTGGTCTTTATATCTGAGGTGGTCGGGACTGAAACCGAGGTCTGTCAGGAAATCCCAAGCCTTCTTTTTGAATTCGTTGTAGAATTCTACGTCCGTACCTTCCTTGCAGAACCACTGATGTTCCATCTGTTCGAACTCGATTGTTCTGAAAATAAAGTTGCCGGGCGTAATTTCGTTTCTGAACGCCTTGCCTATCTGAGCTATACCGAAGGGAACTTTAGCTCTTGTCGTTCTCTGAACGTTCTGGAAGTTTACGAATTCACCCTGAGCGGTCTCCGGGCGAAGATAGATAACGTTCTGGTTGTCCTCCGTAACGCCGCGCGACGTTTTGAACATAAGGTTGAACTGGCGGATAGGCGTCCAGTTGCATTTGCCGCATCTCGGGCAGCAAACGTGGTGAGTTTCTATATAAGCCTGCATTTCCTCGTTTGTCATAACGTCGGGATTAACCTGACCTTTGGAGTGAGCCTCTATAAGATTGTCCGCTCTGTGGCGGGATTTACACTCTTTGCAGTCCATCATGGGGTCGGAGAAAGAGGTCGTGTGACCGCTTGCTTCCCAGACTCTCGAATTCATAAGAATAGCGGCGTCGACGCCGTAGGAGGAAGGATTTTCCTGAACAAATCTTTTCCACCAGCAACGCTTGATGTTGTTTTTAATTTCAACGCCTACGGGGCCGTAGTCCCAGGTATTGCCCATTCCGCCGTAAATTTCGCTGCCGGGGAAGATAATTCCTCTCGACTTGCAAAGATTTACTATTTTATCCATAGTTACGCATCTTTTTTCTTCCATAAGACACACCTCTAAAAAAATCGTGTTTTTCTTAAAACGCAAAAGACGGGGATTGCCGTCGCGCTTTTAATATAAATCTTAATAATTGTATATAAAAAAAACTTTAAAGTCAAGCGAAATGATTTGAAAATTATCCCGCGTTATGTTACAATATAATATATTTTACCAAAATTGCGCTTATAAAGGGGAAGTTATGATTCGCATAGAACTATCGTACAAACAAGGATTTATCCTGTACTATGTCATGCACTACGAAGGGAAAGAGTATCCCGGCGGAATAACGGCGGAGTATCGCTTTTTTGTTGATGAAGCCTGTCCGTTCAAGGAACTTATGCTCCGTGCTATTATAGATCAGTGTATGGATACGGACTTTACGGGATTTACAGCCGTAGACGAATGGGGTATAGAGCTTGAGCCTTTCGGCTTCAGGAAAGAAAATGACGTCTACGTAGCTTCGGCAAAGGATATGAAGCTTCCTTCGCTTTGTAAATGCGATAAGTAATTTTTCAATAAGCAATTTTAAGACGATTTAAGTAACGGAACCCCGATTAAATAAACGGGCGAACGTTTAAGGAGTAACCATTATGGTAGAAGCAAAGAATTTTATCGAGGATATTATCAACGAGGAACTTTCCGAAGGAAAGGTAACCACAGTTCATACGCGTTTCCCGCCCGAGCCGAACGGATATCTGCATATAGGGCACGCAAAGTCTTTATGCCTTAACTTCGGCACTGCCGAAAAATACGGCGGCGTTTGCAATTTGTTTTTCGACGACACAAACCCTTCCAAGGAAAAGACCGAGTATGTGGACGCGATAAAAAAGGACATCGAATGGCTTGGCTTTAAGTGGTATGAAATTCATTATGCTTCGGACTTTTTCGATACCATTTATTCACTTGCCGTTAAACTTATCAAGGACGGCAAAGCGTTTGTTTGCGATCTCACCGCGGACGAAATAAGACAGACGAGAGGCACGCTTACCGAGCCGGGTAAGGAAAGCCCGTACAGAAACAGAACGGTAGAGGAAAACCTCAGACTTTTTGAAGAGATGAGAGCCGGTAAATACGCGGACGGCGAAAAGGTTCTGAGGGCAAAAATAGATATGGCTTCGCCCAACATAAACATGCGCGATCCGGTTATTTACAGAGTGCTTCACGCTACGCATCACCGCACGGGCGATAAATGGTGTATTTATCCGATGTACGATTTCGCGCATCCCATCTGCGACTCCATGCAGGGCGTAACGCATTCCATATGCACGCTTGAATTTGAGGATCACCGTCCTCTTTACAACTGGACGATAGAGAATACGGAGGTCGAGCATAAACCCCGTCAGATAGAGTTTGCGCGCCTCAACATAACGAACACAGTTATGAGCAAAAGATATCTTAAAAAACTTGTGGAAGACGGAGCCGTCGAAGGGTGGGACGACCCGAGAATGCCTACGCTTACCGGTATAAGAAACCGCGGTATTCCTGCGGAAGCTCTTAAAAACTTCTGCGAAGAAATAGGCGTAGCAAAAGCAAACAGCGAGATAGAAGTGTCTTACTTTGAACATTTCGCGCGTGATTTTCTCAACACCGAAGCCGAAAGAGCCATGGCTGTTCTTTCTCCCGTGAAGGTTGTGTTGACAAACTTCCCCGAAGGAAAAACGGAGGAGCTCGAATTCGACATAAACCCCAACAAGCCGGAGCTCGGGAAGAGGACTATTACCATTTCACGCGAAATATATATAGAGAAAGAGGACTTTTCCGTTTGCCCCCCGCCGAAGTATTTCAGGCTTAAAAAGGACGGTTACGTTCGTCTTAAAAACGCTTACATTATCAAGTGCGACGACTTCGATACTGATAAGGACGGAAACGTTACGGAAATAAGATGCTCTCTCGTTCCCGATTCTCACAGCGGTTGCGATACGAGCGGCATCAAATGCAAGGGCACCATTCACTGGGTAGACGCGAACAACTGCGTTCCCGTTACCGTTAAAAAGTACGATTATTTGTTGAAAGACGCGGCTTATGCAGGTCAGGACTTCTCCGAAAGAATGAACTACGACAGCGTTCACGTATTTAACGGATTTGCGGAACCGTACCTTGCTTCAGCAGAAGAGGGTAAGGCGTTCCAGCTTTTAAGAACGGGTTACTATAAGAAAGCAAAAGGAAATCCGTTGACGCTCGGTGAAATCGTTTCCCTTAAGGACGGATACAAACCCGCAAAGTAATTTTCGTCGTAGCCGGGAGGTATAAAAATCCGTCCGGTCGAGCTTTTCTGCGCAGGCGTGTTTTTCCTATCGTTGCGGAAAATAAAAGGCAAATCATTTCATTTTGTATTTTTCTATGTAAATTAAGTGAAATATTGAGAAAATGAAAGTCTTTATTCTGAAAAACTCTTGACAACGAAAATTATATAATATATAATGAAAATAAATTATAATACTATGAATGCCCGCGTATGCAGGTGTTCGGAAAGGGAATATTATGACTGCATTATACGATATTATCGTTCTTGCCGTAATAGCGGTCGGGGCGGTACTCGGTTTCTTTAAGGGGATTTTAAAAACTCTGCTCCGTTTCGCGCAAATCATTGTCGTGCTTGCGCTCAGCGGTCTTGCGGGTATGGCTACCGTTTTATTCGGGCTTGTAGACCTTGAAGCTATTTCGAATTTAGGCTCTGCTTCGGGTATGGATGCCATTATGCAATCGGGCGTTATATACTTCATCGTAGCGTTTATCGTTATGTTGATCATAAGCATCGTGCTTACGGATTACATATACAATAAGATTATATACGGCAAGCTCAAATTCAAACAGGTTATGGTTGATAAGCTCGTCGGCACCCTTCTCGGCGCGTTGGTTTCTACGGCACTCGTATTCTTTGTGTTCGCTGTGTTCGTAGCACTCGAAGGAACGGAATTCGATATTTACGCTCAGGTTCATCAGGGCGCAGTGGCTACATTCTTCTATGACTGCAATCCTTTCGCCGGTTTAATCAAGGACAGCACAATAGTCAAAATTATCATAACTATTCTTAACTCTTTGATCCCCGGCTATCCGATTGTCAAGTAATTAAAAATCAAAATATGTTTAACCGCAGGCAATTATTTGTTTGCGGTTTTTCTATTCTTAAAACGTTTCGCATATATTATTATCGCAAATATAAACAACGGAGCGGATAGTAAATGAAGAAACGCAGGGAAAGAATATCCGAAAAAGGAAAGGGCGAAAAGCAACTGTTAAAACGGGGAATTCTAATAGCCTTGGGTGTTGTCGCCGTTATATTTACGGCGGTGTTTTCGCAGGCGTTTTTTTCGGGGTGGCTGGATTTATGCAGAAGCGGTTTTTTCTATCTGAATGAAAAAATCTTAAAAATTTTAGCGACGGTTTTACTCTGTCTGGCGGACGGAGTTACCGTCTATTTTCTTCTTAAAGGAAAATTCTTTTTATTCAGAACGGGGCTTTTTTCGCTTATTATCGTTATGTTTTGCTCTCTTGCCGTGTATTTTGCAAAGCGCAGCGGAATGCTCGATAAAGTATCCGACGCAGGGCAACTTGCAGAATACGTAAGGTCGTTCGGAGCTTTATCTGTGGCCGCCTTATTTTTGGTGGAATATTTTGCTGTTTTATTTCTTCCCGTTCCGGATATAATCACGGTTACGGCGGGTGTAATGCTGTACGGACCGCTTCTCGGCGCTGCTATATGCTTTTGCGGTGTGTATGCAGGCTCGGTAACAGCGTTTTTAATCGGCAGAAAGTTCGGGTATAAAGCCGCCGAATTTTTAGTTGGTCGGGATAAGCTGGAAAAGGGTTTTGATTATATCAAAGGAAAAGATAAAACGATTCTCGCGTTTATGCTTATATTTCCGTTTTTCCCGGACGATTTGTTGTGTTTCGTTTCTGGTTTGTCGTCCATGAGCGTAAAGTTTTTTCTGCTTATCGCATTTATAGCAAGGGCGGCGTCGTGCCTGGTTTCGGCTTACACGATAAGCGGTGCTTTAATACCTTTCGACACGCCGTGGGGAATAGCTTTATGGGCGGGAATATTTGTTTTAACGGCTATTCTTTGCAAAATCGTAACTTCGGGAAACGGAAAATTTTTCAAATTTATAAAAAAAAGATGAAAATGTAATATTCTGCTATTGACTTTTTTCTTTGATTTGTATAAAATATTAAGGATAATATATAAATTATTATCTTTACTAAATTATAAGAGGAGGCAGTTCAAATGGCTATATCCATGAACGCCCTGCTCTCTGATGCGACAGTGACACCGTTGATTTTAGGAATTGTTATCGCGGCGGTAGTTGGTCTTGCCATAGGTTGGCTTGTCGGGTACTTTGTATTCTCAAAGCTGCGCGAAAGAAAAATAGGCGAAACTAAATCCGTCGTAAAAAAGATGCTTGACGATGCTCAAACGGAAAGCAAACAGTTAAAGAAAGAAGCAATCATCGAAGCCAAAGAGCAGGAATTAAAATTGCGCAATGATTTCGAAAGGGAATCAAAAGAAAAACGCGCGGAAATGCAAAAGCTTGAGTCCAGACTTAACCAGAAAGACGATATTCTTAACAAGAAAGAAATCAATTTGATTAAGAGAAACGACGAACTCGAGCAAACAAGAAAAGAATTAGATAATTACAAAAAAGAAATCGACAAAAAATCTCAGGACGTCGATAAGCGCAGCGAGCTTGTTGAAAAGCAGCAGGAGCTTATGACTCAGGAGCTTGAAAAGGTAGCTCAGCTTTCTCAGGAGGAGGCTAAGGCTCAACTTGTCGAGATTATTAAGGACGACGCTCGTAAAGAAGCCGCCGTTTTCGTAAGGAATCAGGAGGCAACCGCTAAGGAGGAAGCCGAAAAGAAAGCAAAAAATCTTATAAGTCTTGCCGTTCAGCGTTGCTGTACCGATCACGCTTCGGAAATAACCGTTTCGGTAGTACCCCTTCCGAACGACGATATGAAAGCGAGAATTATCGGACGAGAAGGCAGAAACATAAGGGCGCTTGAAAACGCCACGGGTATAGAATTCGTTATCGACGATACGCCCGAAGTTGTTATTCTTTCGGGCTTCGACCCAGTAAGAAGAGAAGTTGCCCGTCTTGCCCTTGAAAAGCTTGTCGCCGACGGCAGAATTCATCCGGCAAGCATAGAGGATACGGTTGAAAAGGTAAGAAAAGAGCTTGATATTAAAATAAAAGAAACGGGCGAAGCCGCTATGTTCGACGCAGGTCTGTACGGCATTCACCCCGAACTTATAAAGCTTCTCGGTAGATTGAAATACCGTACAAGCTACGGGCAGAACGTTCTTCAGCATTCTTTGGAAGTCAGCGCTCTTGCGGGGCTTATGGCTCAGGAACTCGGTTGCGACGTAAATCTTGCTAAACGCGGAGGACTTCTCCACGATATAGGCAAGGCTGTCGATCACGAGGTAGAAGGTACGCATATTCAGATAGGTACCGACCTTGCCAGAAAGTACAAGGAAAGCAATAAGGTTATCAACTGTATTCAGGCGCACCACGGCGATGTTGAACCTACAACCATAGAGGCCGTTCTCGTTCAGGCTGCGGACGCTATTTCTGGAGCAAGACCCGGTGCGAGAAGAGAAACCACAACCAATTACGTTAAACGTCTCGAAAAGCTCGAATCAATCGGTCAGGGCTTCAAGGGCGTCGATAAATGCTACGCTATTCAGGCAGGCAGAGAAATCCGCGTAATAGTAAAACCCGAGCAGATAGACGATGCAAAGACCCTTTTCCTTGCAAAGGATATAGCAAAGAAAATAGAGGAAGAGCTTGAATATCCCGGACAGATTAAAGTCAACGTTATCAGGGAATACCGTAGCGTCGAGTATGCAAAATAATTAAAAAATATAAACGGATTGTCACCATAAAGGGTGGCAATTTGTTTTGAAACCGATCTTTGATTTTCTCGTTTAACCGAACAGAAATTGCCGTCTCGGTTAACGACAGGGATTGCTTTTTATCTCCGATGTAAAGAACAGTTACGTGGCGCACGGCCGGTCGCTTTGCCCTATAAAGGAAAAAACTTAAAAATGAAATCAAACTTTTTACATAAGTTAAAAGAATATCTGTTTATAATAGCGGGCGGAATGCTTTACGCTTTCTCCGTCTACTATTTTATATACGAAAACAAATTTACAAGCGGCGGCGTTGCCGGCATAGTTGCCATGGTGTGCTATTTTTTACCCGAAAGTTTCGTTAAGTACGGCGGCGTAATAAATCTTTGCATACACGTGCCTCTTTTGATTTTCGCATTTTTCAAACTCAATAAGGATTTTGCGATCAAAACGATGGTCAACGTTCTTTCAGTATCAGCCACGCTATACATTTTGCCGGAAATCAAGGATATAATCGGTCTTGATCAGTATATTG
>CAKQLR010000030.1 GCA_934254725.1 uncultured Clostridia bacterium
GCTCCCTTTTATAAAAAAAGACATATACGACGCATCTACACTTTCAACCTTCGAGCTGCCAGATGATTTTATTATATCAAACGACCAAAATTTCCTGCATCCCGTAACATCTGTATCTTATACTGATGATGATCTTGGGTATATATCATTAATTACAACTACAACTGCAAATGATTTTATGCAATTTGCACTAAAACTTAGCAAAGGAGACATCCCAAGATTTTTTATTGGAATAGAAGAAAGAAAAAAGGCAATGCCTCAAAAAAATGAAATTACTCATCATTTTTTAGACTTCTATTGCACACCTCAGTCAACTGATAATAAAATATATCGCTTTAATGATAAATGGAATAAATTATTTCCAAATAAAAAAGAAAAAACGCTTGATATTGTTGTTTCCAATCCTGAATCAATAAAAGTAATTGGAAAAACTAAAGATTCTATCATAGTATCAATCAAAAAGAATGGCTCCAAAATCAATGGCTTTGAAATGGAACCTAATAAACAATATAATATTAATTTTGGCACTTTGGGAGAAGTATCTGGTGAGGAATATTTTATTAACAAATACTTATCTTTAATTTTACCAAATAAAGAAGATGAATTAGTAAATAAAATTGCAACAATTATTGCAAATAACTAACTAGGAGGAATACTGCAAATGAAAAAAGTCTCTGTAACTCTATTGGATGGAACAACGGTATTCGGAGATGAATTTGATGATAACGATTTTCAATCTCTAAAAACTATTTTTAAAAAGTGGTTAAATATAAACACCGATTTAAAACGACTCGGGGGAAGAAATTTGAACGTCCCAGACGTTTTTAGTGAGGCTCTTTTTTGTATTGGATTCGATGCTGTCCGCACTAATGCAACTGCGCATTCATATGATTGTGTAATTAAAAATACCGGTGAAGGTGTTCAAGTAAAATCTGCATCGATAGACAATGATTGCACCTCTTTTGGTCCAACTTCAACATGGGATAGATTATATTTTGCTGATTTTGTTCCAAATGGAACAATCGATGGTAACGTATGGTTTTATGAAATTGACTCTAATGATATTTATAGCCTAGTTCTTAATAAAAAGAAAGGTGAAACATTTGCAGATCAACAAAAACAGGGACGAAGACCAAGATTTTCCATCAAACAATCTATTATCAAAGCAAAAAATTTACAACCAGTAAAGAAAATGAGTCTTATAGATTAAAAGAGGGTTAAACCCTCTTTTAATAATTCAAATATAAGTTTTGAGCGTTGTTCAATGCTATTTTTATATTTTTAGCTATTCGCGTGATAACAGTTACTGAAACCGAATTCCCCGCTTGTTTATATAAATTCGCATTTGAAACGTTTTCTGGCAATATAAAATCCTTTGGAAATCCTTGCAATCTAAAACATTCTTCTGGGGTCAGTTTTCTTATTCCGTTTTTTGTTAATATTAAAGGGACATTATGCCCACCTGTTCCCATATTAGCTGTTAATGTTGGACAAACATTGCTTTGATTCTCGCGGACATATATTCTTCTCCATTGATACACGGTGTCCGAACGCCTCATTTCTTTTTTTAATTCGTCATAATGATTAAAGTTTTCTGGTGTGTAATAGTATTTGTTTGCTACATTTGATTCAAAATCTATAATATCAGATAATCTTGTTATCAAAGGCGTTGGTTTTGGAAATTCAAACTCTTTGTATGCATTAATATCCCTAAACGCTACAATATATATTCTTTCTCTGTTATGCGGGATATTTCCATACTCCATTGTATTCAACACTTGATATTTAACATAATATCCTTCTGATTCTAAAGCTTCCAGAATAATTCTAAATGTTTTTCCTCCATCATGTGCGACCAAATTCTTTACATTTTCTAAAAAAATTACTTCTGGCTTTTTAACTTTGAATATTCTGGCTAATTGAAAAAACAATACACCTCTCCCTTTTTCATCATCAAAACCTTGTCTATATCCTGCAACCGAAAAAGCTTGACACGGAAACCCTGCCAACATAATATTAAAATTTGGTATATCTTCATTAGAGACAATATTAATATCTCTATTATCAACATTAAATTTAAAATTGGCTTTAAATGTCTTTATTGGCTCATTATCAAACTCATTTGCATAAACTGTTTTAAATCCATTCTGTGCAAAACCTAAATCTATTCCACCAACACCTGCAAAAAAAGAGGCGCATGTTAAATTGTCCACATTGCAATACTTCATATTTTCTCTAATTAAATATCAATTTTGCGGCGCGCCGCAATTTATTTAATAATATCACAGCATACACTTTTTCGCAAGCAACTTATAGCTAAATATTTCATCTTGATTGTTAAAATAAAGAGTGATATAATACAATAATGGAAATGAAAGTTGCAAGTCTTTTTAGTGGAATTGGCGGAATAGATTTAGGTTTTCAACAAGCCGGTTTCGACATTGTTTGGGCGAATGAGATTGATAAAGAAGCGTGTGTTACATACCGTAATAATTTAGATGCTTCAATTCTTAATGAGTGTGATATTAAAACTATTAATCCTCACAATATTCCTAATTTTGATATTTTAGTGGCGGGATTCCCTTGTCAGTCTTTTTCTATTGCTGGACGTAAATTAGGTTTTAAAGATCCGCGTGGAAATTTATTCTTTGAAATATCTCGATTTTTAGATATAAAAAGACCTAAGATTGTTTTTCTTGAAAATGTAGCCAATCTAATAGAACATGATAATGGTAAAACATTTTTAGTAATATATAACACCCTAGCCCAATTTGGATATACTGTAAAATACAAAGTTATAGATTCGCAACAATATGGAAATGTTCCTCAAACACGCAAAAGAATTTATATTATAGGATTTCAAGATTATGAAATGTGTGCAAAATTTAGATTTCCTGGTGAAATAAAACTAGAAAAAACGCTAAATGATATTTTTATTCGTAATAAACGACATAGTGAATGTTACTATTATAATTCATCAAATTTTTATTATGAAGATATGTTAAAAAAAGTTAAAGATAAAAATTATATATATAAAATTAATGATGATGGTGTTTCTAGTAGAAAATATAACATTTGTCCAACTTTAACCGCTAATATGGGAACTTTTCCAGATAGAGTACCCATAATACTAGATGATTTTGGCATAAGGCGTATCACTCCACAAGAGTGTCTATTGTTGCAAGGTTTTCCTGATTCATATAAATTCTCAGGTGTTTCTCTAAATGGAGCATATAAGCAATGCGGAAATACTGTAACGGTAAGTGTTATAAAACGCATTGCAGATCAAATAATAAAACTGTATAAATAATAAAGTAATCTATTTTTTATAGATACACAAAAAGACATGAACGTGTATTTTTGGCGTTTAGGTGTGGTACACCTCAATATAAAAAAAGAACACTTGCGTGTTCTTTTTGGCGCGCCTTTGGATAAAATGGACGAATAGTTTTGATAAAAAGAAAAAGCAGATTCGCTCTGCTTTTCTATTTCGATAGTTGCTTTTGCATCGATAGCAACTGTTTCTGTCGGCGGTGCAAAATTGTATGTGATAATCAATTTATCTTCAAAGAAAATTATTTCTCGAATGAAAGTATTGACTATCATTTTCCTAAATTGCAAATCGGTTGAGTTTGCACTGAATTTTGATGATATGTAGTTCTTGATTTGTTCACGCGAGAGATATTGCTGTGTTTTTTGCTTTTCTTTATCAATCTCAAAATCATATTGATTGATTTGCATCTCAAGTTCTTTCAATCTTGTTTTTGTTTGTTCGGTAATAATGCCTTCTTCTATCGCTTTGATGATATTGCCTGCGGATTTTTGCGCTTGCGTTTTTTTGTTTTCAAGCAATTTGAGCGAAGAATTGTCTTTCGTTTCTTTTTCAAGAACTGTGTAAACCGAATTTGCGATTCTCGTAACGGTTTCATCGTCGGATAAAAATGCCATAGTCGAGTTTATAACCAAATCTTCTATGTAATCTTTTTGTACCGAAGTTGTTGTGCATTTTTCGCCCTTTCTATGCGAATTGCAAACATAGTAATAATGCACACGTTTTGCCTTGCTAGAACCGCTTGCGCCACTCATTTTCTTTTTACAGACACCGCATACCAATTTGCCGGTGAGTATATACTCATAAACTGCTTTTTTGCTACTTGGTGCAATTTTATTTTGTTGATGTATCATTTCGACCTTTCGCCACAATTCGTCGGATATTATTTGCGGATATACTTTGTCATATACAATTCCGCCGTGTTCGACCTTGCCGGTGTATTTGAGTTTATGCAACAACTTGAAAATCGTTCGATTGCTCAAATACTTTTCGTCGTGATATTTGATTCCGCGCTCTTGCAATGACTTTGCGATTTCTTCTGCCGTATATCCTTGCGAATATTTAGTAAATATCTCTAAAATCGTGACAGCCTCCTTTTCGTTTATTATATATTTTTGATTGACTACGTCATATCCAAAGACTTTTCTTCCGCCTGTTGCATTGCCTTTTAGCCAACTCTCATTGAGTCCGCGTCTGACTTTTTGCATAAGTTCTTCGGAAAAGTATTGATTCATACCTTCGAGAAAACATTCCATCATACGTCCTTCGGGCGTGTCTGTAAGGTTTTCCATTGCCGACATCAATTTAACGTTGTTGTCTTGCAATCGTTTTTTGTTGATAACCGACTCATATTTATTTCTTGCAAATCTGTCTAATTTGTACACGATGACATAATCCCAATGCTGTTTTTCACTATCACGTATCATTTTTTGAAATGCAGGTCGATTGTCGTTTGTACCTGTCATCGCTCTATCGATGTATGCATCCAGTATCACCGTGTCGTGTTGTTTTGCATATTCGTGGCACACTCTCAATTGTCCTTCGATTGATTGTTCAGTTTGGCTATCGCTCGAATATCTCGCGTATATAACTGCTAATTCTCTTTATGGACACTATTATAAATCGAAGAATAGCGCATGAATCGCAATGAAACATACGCTTTTTCGTTGTTATTTGAGTTTATGACGTAAAACGGACGTAATATCAACTTTGTAAACGATTTCTATCGTGCGTTCTTTACCGGTAATTTTCGGTAAGCCGCCGACGATCACACGGTCAATAAGTTCATAGCACATTTCGCGGGTAAGCGCAGGAGCATTAAGATACTTTTTTATTGCTTTAATAAAATCATCCGCGGTTTGCTTTGTGCTTTCAGTCGCTTTTAGATTTTCTTCGAGAGCCTCGATTTCGCCTAACAATGTTTCCCTTTCTGCCGAATATTTGTCTATAAACTCAAAACAGGTTTTTTCAGGCATTTTACCGTTTACCTTATCTTCGTATACGTTTTGGATAAGCCTTCCTAATTCTTCGACTCGTTTTTGTTTTGATTGCAAACTTTTCTTTGAAGCCTTCATTGACTTATCGGCAAGTTCGGCATTCTGACGAATAAACTCTTTTTTGATTTCATCTTCGTCAAGCACGATTTTTTGTGCCATTTCTCGTATGTCGCCAAGGACTATTTCTTCAAGGACAGGGGCAGTTATATGATGTGAGAAACAATATGATTTCCCGTATCGTTTAAGTCGTCCGCAGTCGAAATTATATCTATAATCGTTTTTCTTTTTATCCCATACATAGCCCATTTTAAGTTTTCCACCACAATCGGCACAATATAAAAATCCCGAAAGAGGATGAGTAACGCCCATATGCATTCTTCGACCTCTTGCTCTCGACTTCATTCGTTCTTGCACTTTATCCCAAAGTTCTTGCGATATAATCGGTTCGTGCGTGTTATACACGATAACCCAGTCGCTTTGGTCTTTACGTATCACCTTGTGGTTTTTATACGAAACCGACGTGAATTTTTGTTGCGCCAAATGTCCGAGATAAGCAATGTTCTTTAAGATAGGTCTTATTGTTGCTTGCTCCCAGTAAGGGTGTTCGTTGTTGTTATATTTTCTTCCTGTTCTTAAAAATGCAATTCTTCCTGCACTCGGAATATCTTCTTCGTTGAATTTCGCGGCAATTTTATCCGGACTTATTCCCGAAGCATACATTTCAAAAATTCGCTTTACGACAGGCGCAGTTTCGGGGTCTATCTGAAAGGTTTTCTTTTCGTCCGTTCCTTTTAAGTAACCGTATGGGGTTCTCGATGCGCTGAATTTTCCCTCGATTGCGTGCGCTCTTTTTACCGCACGAATTTTCTTACTCGTATTTGCCGCATGCCACTCGTTAAAAACGTTCATAATGGGCATCATTTCCATTGTTCCGCTGTCACGGTTTTCCGTATCGACGTTATCCTGAATAGCAATAAAGCGTATGCCGAAGGCGGGGAAAACATAGTCGATATACTGTCCGACTTCTATGTAGTTTCTTCCGAAACGGGATAAGTCTTTTACTATAATCGTGTTGATTACGCCTGTTTTGGCATCGTCTAACAATCGTTGCACGCTCGGGCGTTGGAAAGTCGTGCCCGAAATACCGTCGTCGATATACTCGTCGTAAATTTGGAATCCGTGTTCAAGTGCATACTTGCGAAGTATCGATCTTTGGTTCTCGATAGACAATGACTCGCCTTGTCGTTCATCTTCTTGGGAAAGCCTTAAATATAAACCTGCAATGTAGTTTTTTGTTTTCATAGTGTTTAACTCCTGTTTTTGTAATAGTTATTTGCTGCAATTTTCTTCATAGAATTATCAAAATCCCGATTGCCGTTAAAGTATCTCTGAACTCGATAGGTTTTACCGCCTATAATTCTTTTTTTGATAGCAGAAGGGGAAAAGATATAGCAGCTGTCGAAATTCTCATCTTCCAACAAAAATACTTTTTTTACGTTTGTTTCCATAACATTCAACTCCTTTTTTAGATTTTTTTGTTTTAGATTTGTCTTTCGACGGAAACGAAAAAAACGATAACGTATCAGGGTTTTGCCTGCTATTTGTCTTAATTCTTTTCCGTCAAGGGTTGCCATAGCAATGCACTTTACCCTTGACGAAAAAGACGTTCTCGTTTACGCTTTCCGACTCGAAAGACATAAAGTTTTCAGTTGCACTTAGGCATTTGGTCTATAACTTCGGGTGAAACATTACCTACAATCGTTCCGTCGTCTATACAGGTGAAATTATCAAATAATAACGCCTTGCGGTCGTCTATACCTATCGGACAGGCGATATCGTCTTCCAAAATATCTGACTTGAAAAACGTGGGTAATTTACCGCCGTAAACTAAACGCTCGCCCGATTTTTCCATATACTTTGTTATGTATTTAACTGCGCTCGATACATCGTCGGGATGACAGATAGGTTTGAAATCGTTTCTACCGAAATGTTTCAGAAAATGCGTGTTTTGCAATGTCGTTTGCATACGGTGGTTTCGAGTGTCGTAGTCTTTCACTTCTTCGAGATTGCCTATCATATTATCGTCGGGAATATGGAATATCCCGTGAAAATGAAGCCTGTCGGTGTCACTACCTCGCTCCCAAACGCCGACATACTTCCAACCTTTTCTTGCAACAAGATGTTTTAGTGTGTTAGTCAACTTTTTGCGAAACGTTTCTTCAGTATGCAGTTCGTCCGAGTAAGTAAAAGTTACAAAATAGTCCCAACGTTGTAGTCCGAGTTTCCGCATTAGCCGCACTTTTCGCTTAATGGCGTTGGTTTTCATTCGTTCAAGATTTTTGTCAACAAACGCCTTTAATTCCGCTTTGTCCGAAAAATCGCTCTCCATCAACTCTTTAATGTGCTTTTTCCGCTCTTTCTTGGGCAGTGACAGACTTTCTTTGTAAGCCGTTTCAAAGCGTTCTTTCGGTGTTTTGGGTGGAGATTCGGTCGTTGGTGGTTGTTGTTCCGTTGGTTTAACAACACATCGTTTACAACCTTTTCCGCTCGGAAACGCGCCTTTCGGAATGGCAATGAAATGACTGCCGTCGTGATAGATTTTTGCTTTTTGTAAATTCATTGTTTTTGCTCCTTTTTGTTTTTTGATGAAAGTGTAAACTTCAAACTCGCAAGTTTTTTGCGACTTTGAGATTTTGTTTGAAAGAAACGCAAAAATTTTTATACCGGTAAAACGTCTCATTCAAATTGCAATCGGTATTCTAAAATTCAAACCGGACAGTTTTTGACCTGTTTGAAAAATTTTTTTAACCTTTTGCATAATTCAATCTTACAACACCTTACAAAAAAAGCGTGAATGGGCTAAAATAGGTTTTGTATGGGTTTTTTGACGTTTTCAGGGAGTAAGGTCATACTCGAAAAGGACTGAAAAAGGAGTTTTGGAGCATAAAAAAAGGACGGCGCATGGAAAACGCCGCCCGAAACAAAACGGAGCGAAAACACTCGGAAGATATAAAAGGAATGGAACTCAAAATATGCCGACGAGCGAAGAATTATGGGGCGATTCGCCAAGCGGTTTAGCGGCGAACGCCCCATTTCGCTCGGCTTTGAGTTGACCTTTTTATCCGAGTTTAGTGAGTTTGTTTGGCGGGTGCTTGACCGCGACGCGAAGCGTCGCGCTTGTATAAGTCAAGCACCCGCCAAAGTGCCATTTGTAATGGAGTGATTATTTAAGCAAATCCTTAATTCTATTCAATAACTTTTCTCTGTTCTTATTTTTTAACTCACATTCCCAAATTCGAATGACTGTCCAACCTTTATTAGATAAAAGTTTCGTTATTTCTTCATCGTGGGCTTTGTTGTAATTCCGTTTTTTATCCCAAAAAACAGAATTTTCTTTGGGTATAACATTACGACAATCATGACCATGCCAAAAGCAACCATCTACGAAAACTACAATTCGCTTCTTAGGAAAAACAAAATCCGGTTTTCCTTTCAATGGATAAGTTCTACGCCAACCAGTAACGTGTAATTCCTTAAATATTTTTATAAGCTTTATCTCCGTAGTTTTTGTGTTTTTACTTTTTACAGCCTTCATAACTTCGGAGCGCTTTTCTTTTGAAAAAACGTCACTCATTTACAATGTTCCTTTTAAGTGCCCTTTTGTCTTTACGGAAAGACTTTTCCCGTTATCAAACTTAAAACTACAAGTCTTTTTATCATAAGCAGGATTGCATTTATGGATCAGTGCATGACAGTTAGGACATAAAATTATGATATTTGAAGAGTCATTATTTTGAGTCTTTGAAAAATACTCAATATGGTGTGCTTCAACTATTTCTTTTCCGTATTGCTCCCCTACTTTTCCCCCGCATAATTGACATTCCCCTTTGTACATTTTTTTTAGAGTATCAATTATATGCTTGTTTAATTTCCGCACTCTCGCTAATTCTTCTTTATATAAAAAAACCGCTGTATCATCTTCTGCATTAAAAAGAATCTCTATCTCCTCTTCTGTCATTTGAGATAAAATCGATTTTTCCTCTAAAGACAAAATATACCCATCGAAAATAAAGTCTAGAAGATTCTTAATAATTTTCTCGTCTGGATCTTTTTTCATTCCATACAATCTAATTCCAAAACAACCTTTATTTTCCCCATTATTAACCGGTGTCAAGGTTAGAATCCCTTCCTTATTTAATAAGGAAAAGTTGGGTAATAACGTAAAATCCTTTTTCTTATCAATAATTATACTCCATTGCTTTTCCATTTCTATTGGAGTAACCCATCTATTAGAACTATCAATTCTCACCAATGATATATAATCATTGTCATAAGAAAATCCTTTCAACTTTTTCCAAGAATGTCCCGCATTCCCTTTCTTATATTCAAGTAACTCTTCAATAATCCTCATGGTACGCCTAAATTAATTTATTAGTTTTCTTTAAGAATTTAGCTGGGATTGAGTTTTCAAGCTCCCAAATTATGCTCATTGGTCTAGAACCTGTGTGACTAGAATACTTTGCCTTTCCTAAGAATACAAACGGCATAGGGCCGTGTTCGTCTGATTTAGCTTCTCTGACGAATAAAAGAATGTTTCCAGATTTTCCGTCTCTAGAACGATATCTCATACCTGTGACAGAAGTATCCGAAGTAGTGCTTTGGCTCTGCCAATGGAACAGCTTATCACTTATAGAATAATCATGATAAGCGGTTGTCGGTGAATAATATTTATTGGCCTTATTTAACGTAATGAATAATAAATCAGTATCCTTGTCCTTTAAGTATTTTACACCTTCCGACACTGCATAATTTTCTAAGAAATCTAATCCTGCCAACAATTGAGCTCTAGTATAGGTCGAATGAAGTTCAAGTGTAGATTCAAATCCAAAATCAACTTCTTTCGTAACTATATTTATATTCTCGTAACAATACTCAAGAAGTTGTAAAAATTCTTCATAAACAGCTTTGTTTTTCTTAAACTTTTGAATGCCTTCTAATTCATTTGCAAAACCAAAGTTTTCCACTGGTTTTTCCCATACGGAAACGTAAAGCATTTTCCAGTACAATTGTTGCTTTTTCGTTAAATTATCCCACGATAATCCTTCAATGTTATCAATATTTCCCCATATATAATCAATAAACTTCAATGAGTCAACCGTACTTAATCTATTTAAGATTTTTGCAGCATCCTCTTTTAAGTCGCAATCTTTCACTTCAACCAAGCCCGCCTCTTCACATAGAGAAAAATATGTATGCTTCTTATTATAGAACTGTCTTGGTTCAATTCCGTAATGATGGCAGAAATTATAAATTGTCGGTATAAGCCCTGTATCATCTTCAAACGTGGATAATCTAACAACCAATCCCGTCTTTGTATTGATTGATTTTTTAATGTTTGCTAATATGTACTCTTTAACTTTCTTTTCTAATTGAATATAGCATCCTTTAGGAGCAGAAACGAAACCATTTTTTATTTCACTTGCAACGTTTCTGTTTGTATTTGACAAAAGCGCCGCAAACTTGCTCTCAAAGTTGTAATTTTTATTTGCCTGTCCAATAAAATCAAGCACGGTCAAACATTCTTTCCCTTCACTTAATCTAAGACCGCGACCAAGCTGTTGCAAAAAGATTGTAAGCGACTCAGTCGGACGCAAAAATAATATAGTATTAACTTCTGGGATATCAACGCCTTCATTATAAATATCCACTATAAAGATAAAGCGAATCTCGCCTTTTTCCAACCTTTGTTTTGCTGTACTTCTTTCTTCGTCGCCAGTTTCACTAACAAGGCAAATCGACGGAATGCCATGCTCGTTAAAGAAATCGCTCATAAACTTAGCGTGCTCTTTAGAAACACAGTATCCAAGGCCTTTAATGGCATTCATATCCGTAACGTATCTGTTTAGAGATTCAATTACCATTGCGGCGCGTTTTCTAGCAACTGCATAATCAAAAGCGTATACATTGGTAAGTTCAGATTTACTATATCCTCCTCTTTCCCATTTTAAGGTATCCAAATCAACCGTATCCGTTACACCAAAATATTGAAATGGACACAATAATTTTCTATCGATTGCTTCCGGTAAACGAATTTCAGCAGAAATACGGTTGTTAAAATACTCAAGTACGTTTTTGCCGTCCATACGCTCAGGCGTAGCCGTCAAGCCCAACAAAACTTTCGGTTTATAATAACTAAGAAGTTGCTGATATATCGGCGCAGCCGCATGGTGGAACTCATCCACAATTATGTAATCATAGAAATCAGGAGAAGTTATTGACGTTAAATCTTGCGAATTAAAAGTCTGTACGGAAACAAATAAATTATTTAAGCTTTCGGGTTTATATTTGCCGACAAAAAGCTCGCCAAAATTAGCGTCTTTCAAGACACCTCTAAAACAATAAACACTTTGTTTTAATATTTCTTCTCTATGAGCAACGAATAATAAATTCGCCGGACGGCCAAGCTTTTTACAAAAATTTTTATAATCGAAAGCTGAAATAACCGTCTTCCCAGTTCCCGTTGCCGCAACAACAAGATTCTTATAGTTATTTCTTACTTCTCTTTCAGCTTTTATTTTATCTAAAATCTCTTGTTGATATGGATACGGCGTTATATCAAAAGTATATTGTTGGTCAGGATTGCCCTCAAAATACTTTTCGGATTTTAATGCTTTCTCCAATCTTTCCTTTTGTTCTTCATCGTAAACTTCAAAATCAGGAGAATTCCAATAACTTTCAAACGTGGCAGATATCTTACTAATCGTATCCGGCAAATCTTGTTTCGTCACTTTAATATTCCACTCTAATCCGCTGGATATAGCAACGTTTGACAAATTAGACGAACCTACATATGCAGTTGTATAATCAGTTTCTCTATAGAATACGTAGGTTTTTGCATGCAAACGCGTCCTTTTCGTATCATAGGAAATCTTAACCTCAGTATTTTGAAGTTTCGTTAACTCTTCAACGGCTTTAACATCTGTTGCTCCCATATATGATGTGGTAATTATTCTAAGTTTTCCGCCGTTATTAGTAAAAGTTCTAAGTTCATCAATAATAAGTCTAAGCCCACTCCATTTAATAAACGAAACGAGCATGTCGATTTTGTTACAAGAAACTATTTCTTTTTTAAGCTCTGTAAACATCTGCGGTTCGTTTACAGCACCCGTAAACAATGAACTCTGGGATAATGACGTAACAGGTCTTACTATTTCCGCTTTTTCATTTAAGGCGTAAATGGTATTTGTTTTATCAAGTAATGAAAGCAGTTGCTCTGCACGCTCGTCAACCGCCATACCGTCAAATACGTCTTCTCTAGTTTCTGTCTTTATTGTAGAAACTATTTTGTTTGCAAGCGCAATTTGGGTTTGAATATTTCCGCCGTTATCGACAAGATTATCCAAGCCCTTTTCAACTATTTGAGCAATATATTTTGCAAGAATTTTAGACGCTTCAGCCTCGTCTATGGTTGCCGTTTTCGTCAACTTATCCGTTTGAGAATCAATCTGAACGCCTAAATCCTTGCTTATTACTTCTTCATACAAACCCGTTTTTAACATACAAAGTTTACTCCATAAGATTAACTGCTTCTAATCCGTTTAAATCCACCGTATAAGATATATCGATAATTCCCTTCGGCAATACACCGTCTACGAAAGACTGTTCTATTACTTTAGGAAAATTTTCATCAACTATGTATTGATACATAGAATGCAAAATAAAGGTTTTATTTCTGTCGCTTTTACCAACACCAAAGCCTTTCTTTTCCAAAGCCTCGTTAATAGTAGCAACGTTATAACCCAACAATCTTAAGTCTTTAACCAAAGAGTTTATAGATTCACCTTGTCCCGCCGTTAATTCAAAAGTACAAAAAGTCAAATACAACTTTTTATTCAAGTTTGATAATTGATATATGCTACTAATCGTAATTTCTTTTTTCGTTCTATTAATACTTGACTTTACTTCCACAAATGAATCGTCAAGTTCTATATCGTAAGACGACTGATTCGGGCCATTCCACTTAGGATTTAAGCCTTTTTGAGCATAATATCTTAAAACGGCAAGCTCGCCTATCACATCGTAGACTCGTTCGTCAATAGATTTATTACCCAACAACTCTTTCCACGAAGCCCACCATCTTACTGGAGAAGCAAGTAATGCTTTTCTGTATTCTCCGTTGTCTCCGGGATTAACGAAGTCGAAACACAAATTAGTGAAAGCTGAATCCATAGAAGAACTCTTTGAAGATAATACAAGAACTTTATGATTTTCTCCGTTTATACCGATTTGCTCACAATAAATCGCCGCGTTAGAAAAATCCTCTCTAACGTCGTCCCCATCGTAAAGAATAGCAACACCATACCCTTCAAAAGTTTTAATCGTCCATGCTGGATACGAATCTTTTAACGATTCTATTTGCTGCATTTTATTATAAATATCTAATTTCCAGTTAGATTTAATCTCTTCAAATAGTTCCATCCACATTACCTCTAGGCAATTTTCCGTCTAATATTCTATCCAAAAATGCATCGATACCTCCGTCTACAAGCGTCGGTTCTATTACAAACATTTTAGCGTAATATAACATCATAAGCGCCATAAACTCATTTTGCAAATTTTTACTGTACAAACGCCTTTCTGCTGTTTTTTTGAGAAGCGTTCTAATGATATCTACTCGATAGCCTTTACCGGCTCTTTCTAAAACTTGACTTATGCAACCAGAACCATAATTTTTCAACACTTCATACGTGCTTTCAACATCACCTTGCCAGCCTAAATGAATCCACCACCATAATTGCTTTATCCAAATACGTTTAGTATGCTTGTATACGCGGTCATGGCTAAAATACACGCCAAATCTATCGCTTTTAGGCATTCTTAAATATGTAATATCTAAAAAGACACGCACCGATAAATATCTCCAAATATCATCATCGTTTGCATATATAGGATTTAATTTATACTCGTCTTTAAGCAATAATTCATACAATGCCAAACCGACTCTTAAATCAATTTCATAGCCGCCTTTATTTTTACACTTAGAATATTCGGCGAAAATTTTATCTCTAATTACGCGATATTCGGCGTCTACTTCGTCCGAAAATTTACCTTCTTTCCATCCTTCAAGCAACGTATTAAAAGCTTCTTCGCTATTCTTTTCAATACCTTCAACAATCTTTTTGGCTTCAGTATTATTCATTCTTTTCCAAATCATTGCAAAACCCCTCCGCACATTGCGTTAATCTCTCTTTGAAGTTCGGCCATTAGTTTCTCATCGTTTAACTTCTTCATTCCGTCGAAATCCAAATATTGTAACATTCCACAAAAGTGGCTCATAACGTCACATACGCTAAACTCTTCAAATTCATCAGAACCATTAAAGACACTACGCATTATTTCATCGTCGTTTATTCTTAACTTTTTAATAATTAAGAAATATACAGACGCTATAATTGTACATAAAAATTCTGTATCCTTGCCTGATTTAGGATAAGTCTTAAATTTCTTGTTAAGAAAAACCGTAACGCAATTATCAAATCGCTCCACCTTAGGGTCTTCCCAATCTAAAGTTACCCACCAAAGCGGTTTATTGTCTTCCTTAACTTTTATTATCGGGAAAGACAAATGCTCGTCGTTAACTAATACGCTTTTACTTGCAATAATACCAATCGAAACACCTCTTTCGTTCATCAAAAAGCATTCTCCGTCTAACACGGTTTCCGCAGGAGATTCTACAAATGCATGAACCGTTATATTAAGCGTTCCTTTAATCATTTCAGGCGCAAAATATTGGCTGAATTCAAAGTTAACGCCGTCATTAGATTCAAACTTGCAACTATTTGATTGCATTGTACCGGGATTTGACCAGATAGCATAAAATCCTATTTTAGAGCCACTGCAAACCACTCCGTCTTTACCATACAGTTTCTCAGGCGTTTTTAAGCGTATAGACGTCCTAACCGTCATCCCATTATTTTGAACAAGCCAAATTTTTTCTTCCGGATTATACAATACTCCTTTTTCATCATCGACCTTTAAAACAACATCTTTATACATAAAAGAAAAATCCGCGACTTCAATACCATAATCTTTTGCGCTATCCTCATTTAAGGTTGGATAAAAATATAATTCTTTCATTAGTTATCCTCCTTTCTCTTTTCTTCGCAATCAATTGTAAACGCAAGCTTTTTATCAGAAGCCTCTATTTCAAACGTGCCACTGACTTTATTTCTTTCACCTGATATTATAATTTCGTTGTTTATTTCTTCTACAGACGGCTCGCTTTCAATTTCTTTTGTGGATACAACGAAATTCGTAACTCTTAGCGGATAAGCAGTCCCTATCTTTTCCAGCCATTTTAATGCGTCAAGAGGTACTTCGGACGAAACTTTTGTCTTCACAACAACAGCAGCTTTCGCTTTTAACTCCAACTCATATGTAACCTTAATACGGCCCTCCAAAGTTATGCTTATACCCTTAGTTAAGAAATTAAATTTCTTTTCGTTTCTAACAACACCTCCACCGAATCCGCTAGAGCCTCCGCCTCCTTTAATCTTTGTTTTTTTATGAAGCGGAAACAATTTTTCCCCTAATGCGTCAGCAAATTCACTCTTATCCAATTCGCCATGCTGTTCAAATTGTTCAGGGTTAAAATGCTTTCTTACAGAAGTATCAACGGAATTTTTTATCTGTTTCACACATTTAACCTTCATTTTAGCAGGATCGTCGTCCCATTTCATATGGTCGGCTTCTTCTCTCTGCCTTAAATATTCTCCAAGATGAATCGTTTCTCCACCTATAGTAATATCTGCCATTGTATCCGGCACAAATAAGGTGATAAGTAATTCTTCCGGTGCAAGCGAAAATTCTTTTACGTTAATCCAATTTTCCTCGTAATTTAGAATCATTCCAAGGTCTCTTGTGTACAATGAAATCATCCCATTATATTCGTCATCAAACAAATTCATATAAACGTTTGGCGGTAAAAGATTTTCATCCCCTTGCAAGTCTTCTAATTTAAGTTTGGCAAATGCAATATAACCACATTTATAAGTATGTTTCTTATAGTTGGCAAGACTTTCTTTGCATACAATTGGATATTTAGGCTGATAGTTCTTACCCGCAAAATTCGCATATGCTGTTGAATACAATTCTTGGACAAGTATGAATACAGGATACATTTCATCCTTTCCAACCAAGTCGCCGTTAACGTATGCGTTTAGAAACTTTCTACCATAATTTCTTAACTCAAAATTATTATTTATCGGAGCATACCACTTTTGTATAGCATAACGCAAATATGAAGAAATAGAATTTAAGAAAGAGCATCTGTTAAGCATTTCTTCCGACACCTTAAACCCTGTTTTTGCTTCCGCCATTAAGACGTCTTCATCCAAATAAGGAATAATAATCGACGTTCCCGTTTCTTCTTCTGTAAATGGAGTTATCCCGAATGCATCAAGAAACATTTCAATTAAAGACTCATCGGTTATTGGGTATAAATCATTACTTCCTTCTTTGCGTTCTCCCCACCAAGCACGACCAGCCGAATTGTTTTTATCATTTTTTAACAATGCATCCGCTTTTTCTTCGTTTTCAATAAGCGTCAAAATCATTCTTGATTCATAAGCACCGTCTTGATTTTTGATTCTAGAATAATAAATTACAATACCATTACCGAGACGATAATAGACGGTTTTTCCGTATCCCCAATTACCGCCAGCGTTTAATTGGTCTTGCCCCTTACCCATGTCGTAAATTAATCTCATGTAATTACTGATGGTATCGTTGGTGCAATTACTCTTAAGGGTTTTGCCAGTTAAACCAACGGTATTAGAGTCTCTAACCTCTAAATATTTACAGTTCTTTCCAGAATAGCGTTGATTTAATTTATCCGTTATCTCCTTAAAACAAGACGACACGTTATCATTTTTAAATTCACCTACATTATAGAAAACTTTAAAAACATTTGCATCGGGAATTGCCGCGTCAGAACTATTTTGAATAGATTCTCTAACCAATAAATCAAGCAAAAAAGTATGCTCGTTTTGTATGGCTTTTAACGCAGCTTTACCTGTAAAATTAGATATTTGCTCTGTTGTCAATTTTAATATATCAAACATTTATAAATCCTCTTAAATTATGCTTAAAGTGCTTGGACCAATGTCATCCTTTCCATCTCCAGAAATAATAATTGCATAAGCGATAATATCTTCTTTTGTTTTGATACTTTCTCTCGTTTCGTTTATAGCTTTAGTCGCATCTTTATCAATTCGGTAAATTAAAAGCAATGGATTATCCACTAATCCAAGTTTTCCTCTACTTGCATTAATTGGACGACAATGGTCTTTGGCTTCTTCATAAATTACCTTTTGCCAATCTGCCAAATCGCTAACCTTAACGTCGCATAAAGCGTCCGTACTGTTTCTCAAACGAGCTATATCAATATCTGGTTCGCCGATTACTTTTGAACGCATACTTTTTTTAATAGAATAATCGCCATAAGGTTTCCAAGTTGCATTTTCCGTATTACTATCACCCGTAACGATTACGACGTTCCAATTCAAATATTTCCCTTCCGTATTTGCTTTTTTTATAATTTCAATAATTCTTTCTTGTTTGTCGTCGTAATGCTTATAGTCAGAAAGGAATCTAAATATTATTCCAGCCTCAACGTCTCTCCATAAAAGCGATTTTGAAGAATGTTCCGACTCTATAGGTGCTTGCCCTATCTCGTTTATAAAAGAACCCAACGTAGAAACATTGCTAATCAAATCCTCTTCTCTAAATTTAGTGGTTTCAAAAGCATCGCCGTTATATCCGCCGCCAGTTTCTACCGCCGCTTGCATTTTGCTTTTAGCTGTAATTTTTAACTTTGATACGGAATTAGAATTTAATACTTTAGGGCCAAATTCCTTAGGAGATTTTTTATCTTTTACAAAATCATTAAATTCCCTTTTTAACTCTTCGTCAATTTGTTGTAACAATTCAAAATGTTTTTTTGATTCATCAGACAACCAAATTCTTTGTAACAACTCGTAGCCTTTTCTGTATCCGAACCAACGAGCCATCTGCATAAGAGTATCCGCTTGCGTAATGTTTCTCGCAAAATAAGTACAAACTAAACCTTCAATGGTTAATCCTCTTGAAAGAGTGTTTCCACCAAAGACTATAAACACAGGCGACTTACTCATCTTTGACAAAGTTTCCGAATCTGGATATGCTATACGCATGTAAGTATCTTCTTCTGCATATCTTTGCGCGGCGCAATTATCCACGCATAAATGAACACCGTTTTCAGCGTACTCAAAATCGTCGTCTTCGTCAAGCGCAATGTTGGTTATAGTCGACAAGATATTTTTAATATCGTTTGCAATTTTATCAAAAGCTGGCATTTCATCTGGCAAGCTTTCCTTAAAATCATAATCAGAATATGCGTTGATTAAATCTTCTTTCGTAAAATTTTTAATTTCTTCCTCGTAGATTTCTTTACACTCAGAAACGAATTTATCCTTATTTGCACTCCTCAACCAATCTCGTACGAGCTTATATTCAACCATATGAATCCTTACCCTAGGGGAGGTATGTATAAGCATACTAATCGGCCTTTTCTTGAGAGATAAACGCATAACCGCAGCAGCGCAAAAGAACCACTTTATCGCCTTTTCAAGTCCTTGTGGAATGGAAGTAATTTGTACCTTTGAACTGTTTAATTTTTTCAATTCTTCCGCATCAATTTGCCTTATAATATTTAATCCCGGATATGCCTCCTTATTAGAATGGCTTCCGAATATTATTTTTTCGCCGAAATAGGCTTTAGGTTCCGGCAAACTAAATATGAAATCGCTTGGATATAAAGAGTATCCATCAATTTTTTCATTTAATATATTTGCATACGGTGTAGCTGTATAGCTTAAATAATTTATAGACTGCAAAGGATTACTCGACCTAATGCCACTAGCTAAGCAATTAGACACCATGCGCACTATGCTTTCGTTTATCTTAGTTCTTTCAACGTCGTTTTCCGGTTCTTCGTCTACCGCATTCTCCATAAATCTAGTATTAACACTTGCTTGGTCAGCTTCGTCGTCTATTACAATCAACCTAAGCTTTACAGAATATGCTTGATTACTATGTAACCATTTAATCAATCTTTCAAGTCTCCCTGATTGCTTCAAACAAACCATAACGTACTTTTCTGCAAAATCCTTTTTACCTAAAGCATTAAGTTTAAGCTCTTCTAAAGCGATTTGTTTTCCAGAATATGAATCATATAAATGGTCTTTATCACTACCGTAATCTAACACGTGCCATTGAACGGAATCCGTATTCTTTAAATCTTTTTTGAATCGGTCTCTCGTTTGTATTCTTAAATTATCAATAGAACCCGATAAAATTATAAAGAAATTCCAATCATAATCTGCAGCCATCGATGCCAATCCAACCATATTTGCCGTCTTACCCGATTGAACGCTACCCATTACAAGGCCTTTTCTAATACCAGTATCACGAGTCAATTGATTTAATATCCAATGCGAACTTTCTTCGATGTCTTGAATAGACTTATCGGTCATCGTGCCTTTTAATGATTCCTTGTATGCTTTCCAGCTGGATGTCACCCAATTAGGTACTGCAAGATTTAACGGGTCGTTAACAGAAATACCCGTTGCTTGCTTTTTATCAACATAAACCTTTTCTCTATCTTCAACAACCTTCTTCCATTCTTGAAGATTTTTAATACTTAACGGTATTATCCCCTGATATTCTCTGAGTTCGATAAAATCTTCTTCGGTTAAGTTTTTCAACTCATCCCAAGTTTTCCCTTTATTCATTTGTTCGGTAATCCATTGTATGTGCTTCATAAATTTCCTTTATCTCGTGAAATTATTTCTCCAAAGTATCTATTATCTTATTTGCAAACGCTATCGCCATCAACGGTGGAACGGCGTTACCAACTTGACGAGCGACGTCAGTTCTGTTACCCTCAAAATGATACCAATCAGGGAAAGATTGTATTCTTGCTCCTTCTCTGGGCGTCAACGCTCTATTTTGTTCATAATGGATACAGCGCAATGCAGAAGGCGTTGCTAAATTGTTTGTTATTGTTGAGGAAGGTTTGTTTCTTTCCAATCTTCCATACGTGTTACCATAGCCGGAAGTTAAATAATATTTCTCGTTAATTTTACCTTCTTTAACCTTTCTATTAAAATCGTTTTTACCTTCACCCTCTGCAACGTTTTGTATTACCGTTCTTATTTTATCGCCATAAAAGCCGCAAAAATGCTGTGTTATTCTTTGACTATCTCCACGCATTAAATGTTGATAATCATTCATAGGTTCTACTGTATACTCGGTTACGGTTTCTCCTTCACCAACTGGAGGCAAATCGGATATAGCATGATAGATTGAAAGAGGTTCTTCGCAATCTCCTTCAGGATAAGACCACTCTAAATCCAAATCTTTTCTTACACCTATTATAAATACCCTTTCACGATTTTGGGGAACACCAAACTTAACAGCAACCATCGTTTTATGCGCAATTTTATAGCCAATTCTATCAAATTCATGCTCTAATACATCCATTACCAAATCACCATAATGGTCAATTACCGCTTCTTTCTTTACAAAGGTTTTCTCCCCCCTATGTTTTACAACTTCTTCGTAAATAGTCGCACCGTTAGCGTCAGTTTTATAAAAAATTTCTCTCATAGAAAGAATTCCTTTAACATTCTCAAACAAGAACATCTTAGGTTTAATCTTTTCTAACATTCGCAAGTATTGATTAGATAGTTTTGCTCTATCATCATATTTCCGCTGTCCAACCGTACTGAACGATTGACAAGGAGGACCACCTATAATAACGTCCACTTCTTCGCCGTTTAATCTTTCTTTAATTTCCTCATTTGTAATATTACAAATATCCCCGGCTATCATGGGAATATCGTCCCCGTAATTCTTCTTGAACGCAGCAACTGCTTTCTGAGCAAACTCGTTAGCAAACACAAACTCAACGTTGTCTCTTTTTTTAAATTGATTATTAACTAGATTATAATAGAAGCCGAATGTTAACCCACCAGCTCCGGAAAATAAATCAACTACTCTAATTCTTGTCATTATATATTACCTCGTTAGCCCCTTTCTTAAAAATTCAATGCTTTTTCGGGGTTCATTAAAAAGTCTTGCAAAGAAATCAGCAGTATTCCTTGCTCGTTGTACCCGCTCAAAATAGGCTGATTCACAATTATTATCTTTCTAAATGCATCGTTTATTGCCAGCAACGACGCTTGTTCTTGTGCCATTTTTGCTTCGTCGGGTATATTGTAAGCAGACTGAACGTAATATCTTCTGTTTCCAAGATTGAGCACAAAATCAACTTCCAGTTTCTTTCTAACGGAACTTCCGTTTTCTTTTTCTATGTTTTCTACAACTCCCACGTCAACGGAATACCCACGCAGACGCAATTCGTTATATATTACGTTTTCCATTATGTGGGTGTATTCCTGTTGCCTAAACGCTAGTCGAGCGTTTCTCAATCCCATATCCACAAAATAGTATTTTGCAGGCGTGTTGATGTACTTTTTGCCTTTTATATCGTATCTAACGGCCTTTTCAATTAAAAAGGCGTCTTGTAAATAGTCGATATACGCAGAAATAGTGTTTGCCGTCAACTTGACGTTTTTCACACTTGCAAAAGTGTTGAATAATTTGAGCGGATTGGTAAGCGAACCAATACTAGACGCCAAAACGTCTGTTAACTCGCCTATTTCCGCATTACCACGCAAATTGTTGCGGTTGATTATGTCGGCAAGATAGGTCGTTTCAAAAAGACTCGTAAGATACTTCGCCTTGTCTTCCATTGTTTCCATAGACAAACAAAGCGGCATGCCGCCATAATTGCAATACATTGCCCACGCTTTGTCGAATTCGCCTCCATACACGGAATAAAACTCCGAAAAACTAAGCGGATAAACACGAATTTCGTCTCCGCGACCGCGAAATTCGGTGATGATGTCACTAGACAAAAACTTGGAATTGCTGCCCGTAATGTAAATATCCGCATTGGATATATGCATAAAACCGTTCACAACGCTTTCAAAATTAGCAACAAGCTGTATTTCATCCAACAGAATATAATAATCGGCTTCGTCCACAATGCTATTTTTTACAAAAGAATACAATTCGTCGGGATTTTGCAATTTTTTATTTCCGTAATCGTCTAAAGCAATAAAAATTATGTGGTCTCCCGGCACGCCGCAAGACAACAAATGTTCACGAAAAAGTTTTGATAACAAGTAAGATTTTCCGCAACGTCTGACGCCGGTTATGATTTTTACCATCCCATTTTTCTTGTGTAATATCAACTTGTTTAGATAAAAATCACGTTTAATTTCCATACTTAATACTCCAATGATATTTGTATTAATTATATCATTTATACTAAAGCATGTCAATACGGCTATTGAGAATTTTTGTAGAAAATTACAATTTTTCTAAATAAATGTTCATACTAACCCGAAATTCGATTTACGTTACTAACGCTCCGCCATTAGGGAATAATACGAACCCTGACGATAAGTTAGAGTTCGTATTATT
>CAKQLR010000031.1 GCA_934254725.1 uncultured Clostridia bacterium
TAAGGTTAACCAATGCGAAAGCGCAACGCTTATACAAGGTTTAAAGGAGAAAGGTTTTGAAGTTTCGGATGAGCTTGGTTATGCCGACGTGTTCATTATAAACACATGCGCGGTGACAGCCGAGGCCGAAAAGAAATCCCGTCAGGCGATAGCAAGGGTTAAAAAGTTTAATCCGTCGGCTAAAGTAATTATCACGGGGTGTGCTTCCGAAAAATCTCCTAAGGATTTTATTGAAAAACAAAACGTTTTACTTGTTACGGGCGCAAAAAGTAAGGATAAAATACTTGAACTTTTAGATAAAGAGGGAGTATTTATAGAGAAAAACGATGAATATTATGAGGAATATCTCCCTGCCGGAACTTTAAAAACACGTTCTTACATAAAAGTTCAGGACGGATGCAATAATTTTTGTTCTTATTGCATAGTTCCGTATCTCAGAGGGCGCTCAAGGTCGCGTTCTCCCGAAAATATTAAAAAGGAAATAGATTTTCTCGAGCCAACCGAGGCTGTAATTACGGGTATCAATTTATCAGACTACAATTATAAAGGTTTAAAGCTTGGCGACTTGCTTTTAGATTTAAAAGACTACGAAATGCGCATTCGTCTCGGCTCTTTGGAAGTGGGTGTGATTGACGATAATTTGTTGCTTGCTACAAAACAACTTAGGGATTTCGCTCCGCATTTTCATCTGTCGCTTCAATCCGGATCGAATAAAGTACTTAAAGAAATGAATAGAAAATATACTAGGAAAGAGTTCATTTCGAAGGTCGAACTTATTAGAAAATATTATCCGAAAGCAGCTATTACAACAGACATAATTGTCGGATTTTCTACTGAAAACGAAAAGGATTTTGAAGATACGATAGACCTTGTTGAAAGAGTCCGCTTTGCAGATATTCACTGTTTTGCTTATTCGAGAAGAGAGGGTACGAAAGCTTATTTGTTACCGTCGCTCGATGATAAAGTAAAAAAAGAAAGGCTTGACGTTTTGCTTGCAAAGAAAGCTTTGCTCAGAAAAGATTTTATTTCGTCAAATCTCGGAGCCGAAAACGAAGTCGTGATTGAAACAACGGAAAATGGCTATCAAACAGGGTATACGGATAATTATATAAGAGTATATATCCCCGAAGGAGGGAATCTTTCCGGTAAGGTTAAGGTTCGGCTTATTCGTGAGTTTTCCGACGGAGTTCTTGCCGAAAGTTTGTAAATCTATATTTCATAAAATAAAAAGGAGATAATTTTATGTGCGATTGTTTATTTTGTAAATTTGTGTCTGGGGAGATACCCGTCAATAAGGTGTATGAGGACGATAAAATGATTATAATCCGTGATATTAACCCGCAGGCTAAAAATCATTTTCTCGGAATACCCAAAGCCCATTTTAAGTTGATTTCGGAAGCTACGCCCGAGCAGGTGTCGATGATAGGGGATTGTTTGAAAACAATTTCTTCACTTACGGATTTGCTTGAACTTAAAAACGGCTACAGACTTGTGATAAATCAAGGTGACGATGCGGGGCAGACTGTGTTCCATTTACACATACATATACTTTCGGGACAAAAAATGAATTGGCAACCCGCTTAAAATTACATATTTAGAAAAATATTGAAATACTGCTTAAAAGTATTTGACATTGATTGCATGAATTGCTATAATTATTTTAGTTTTAGCGTTTGAGCGAAGGAGGGTTGAATATGTCCACTATAAGAGTTGGCGAGAACGAGTCTTTAGATAATGCATTGCGTCGTTTTAAGAGAAAATGTTCGCGTGACGGTATAATCGGAGATTTACGTAAAAAAGAACACTACGAGAAACCTTCCGTTCGTCGTAAGAAAAAGGCTGAAGCTGCAAGAAAAAGAAGTATAAAAGGTTAAATTTACACCCGATAAAAGTATTTTATCGGGTATTTTTTTAAACAATATTAAATTTTTTAAGCGGATACGGGATTATATTCGCAAAGGGGGAAAACTATGTCTGAAAATAATAACGACGAAGGACGAACGTTTAAAGATTGTTGCAAAGAAGCGAAGAAAAGGATGAAATCCGGCTATTGGCGCGAGTTTGACAACAATCTGCAGAAAAAAGTTGAAAAAGCGAGAAGAATGGGTGAAAATCCTACTCAGGTTGAACAGTATTTTGTCGATTGTGCTATCAAAGATATCACAAAGGGACATTCGGCGGATGATGCCTTTTATCTTAAGGTCAAGAAAATGCTCGATATGTATGGCGAAGTCAGTGATGCGATAGGTAGGTTGATCGATCACGAAATTTATGACGCTTTGCCTTACGAAAGAAAACAAAGATATACTTTAGAGCTTTCAAACAAGTATCTCGAAGCGCTCGAGCGGTATAGAAAAGATAAACATTTCAGAGATTTATAATTCAATAGAGTTTCAGCATTGCAAGATTTTTTTTGATTTTAGAATAATTCTGATATAATAGGTGACGATTCGGTTTTTTTCGGTATCGTTGCCTTTTTGTTCGTAATTAAAAAACGAGAACAAAAAGACCGACCATCATGCTTTACCGAACGGCAAATTGTTTGGAAAATCTATTCAAATGTGTTATAATATCTTTTGTATATTCATTGAAGAAACAGTTTTATACTTTTATTGAAAAACAGTTCGGTTTTTTCGCCGGACAGAGGATAGGTACAGATGGACGATATTCTGAAATCTCTTAACGATGAGCAATTAAAACCCGTAACCGATACGGAAGGCGCTGTTCTTGTAATAGCCGGTGCGGGGAGTGGTAAAACAAGGGTTTTAACAAGTAGAATTGCTTATATTATAAAGGAAAAGCAAGTATCTCCCGATAGAATTCTGGCAATAACTTTTACTAATAAAGCCGCAAACGAAATGAAGGAAAGGCTTAGTAAAATGGTTGACGGGGGCGAGTTTATGTGGGTTTCGACAATACATAGCATGTGTACCCGCATTTTACGCGCAAACGCTGCTTTTCTTGGGTACGAGAAAAACTTTACTATTTACAGCGAGCAGGATAAAGACAGGGTTTTAAAGAGGATCTCCCTTTCTTATTCGACGGACGACGAAAAGTTTTTAAAGAATGCTAAATGGCATATTTCAAATGCGAAAACTTTGGGTTTATCTCCCAAACAATATCTTGACGAGGCTTCCTCGCAGGGGGCGAAGGACATAAACAGGTATTGCGCTTTTTATGCCGAATACGAAACCGAGCTTAAAAATTCCAACGCTCTCGATTTCGACGATTTGCTTTTGAAAACCAGAGATCTTCTCCAAAGCAACAGTGAAGTAAGAAGTTATTATGCAAATAAATTCCGGTACGTCCACGTTGACGAGTTTCAGGATACGAACACTATTCAATACGAGATAATCAAAATGCTCTCTTCGGGCTACGGAAACATCTTTGCCGTAGGGGATGACGACCAGAGTATTTACGGTTGGCGCGGAGCGGAAATAAAGAATATTCTGAATTTCGAAAAGGATTTTGCAGGTGCAAAGGTTTATAAACTCGAAAGGAATTATCGTTCTACAAAAAGAATTTTAAGACTTGCAAATTTAATTATTAAAAATAATACGATACGAAAGCAGAAGGAGCTTTGGACGGAAAACGACGAAGGCGTTAGGGTGGAATTCTACACCGCAGGCGACGAAGCAAACGAAGCGATGTATACTGCCGTTCAAATAAAAAACCTTATGGCAAGAGGGTATTCTGCGGGTGATTTTGCCGTGTTGATGCGTATCAACGCCCTTTCTCGTTCCTACGAGCAGGAGTTTATGAAGTATGGTATACCTTATAAGGTTTTCGGCGGGTTTAAGTTCTTTGAACGTAAGGAAATCAAGGATTTAATTGCGTATTTCAGAATTCTGGTAAATCCGCTTGATAACGACGCTATTCTGAGGGTGATAAATATTCCTAAGCGCGGTATTGGCGAGCGCACTATAAATATTTTGCTCGACTACGCAAAAAGCCACGGCGTTTGTCTATACGATAGTATTTTAGACGTAGAGGAGCTTGAGCTATCCAATGCGGTTAAAAATAAAATAAGAGAATTCAGGCAGCTTATAGTTTCGCTTACCGTTGCAATGGAAACCACTCCGTTTGAGAAATTGCTTAAAGTTGTTATAGATAAAACGGGTTACTTAACTCTTTTCGAGGCAGATAGCGAGGAAAACTTTTCTAAAAAAGCGAACATCGACGAGTTGCAAAACTCAATTGATGAATTCGTAAAATTAAATCCCAAAGCGGGCGTTTCCGAATATCTCAGTTCCGTTACTTTGAGTTCGGATATAGACGAAATGGATGACGGTGAGTTCGTAAGTATTGCCACCGTTCACTCCGTGAAAGGACTTGAGTTTAAGTGCGTGTTTATCTGCGGACTTGAAGAAAATGTTTTTCCGATTTCAAGGGCAGCCAATTCTCAGACAGAAATGGAAGAAGAGCGCAGGCTGATGTATGTTGCCATTACAAGGGCGAGAGAAAGACTTTTTTTAACGTGTTCTCAAAGCCGATATTTGTTCGGTGACAGGCAATATCCCGTTAAATCGCGCTTTTTAGGTGAGCTTGCTCCCGAGCTTGGAATAAACTTTAACACCAAAAAGCAAACGGAAAACGCGTACGGTTCCCGTTCGGATTATGGCGGAAGTACTTCGTTCAGAGGAAATTCCGATTATCCCAAGAATAATTACGGCGGTAATTCGCAAGGAAAAAATACAGACGAAATCGCTCTGCATTCAACACCGTCGTCGTTCGGATATTCGTCGTCGGGGGCGAAAAGATTTTTGGAATCCTCTAAACCGAAAGCACAGGTTTCTGCAGATAAATTCGCCGGCTACGTTGTGGGTAAACGAGTACGACACGCTAAATTCGGCGAGGGCATAATCGTTGCAGTTAAGGGGGCGGGGATGTCTAAAATTGTAGACGTAGCGTTTAAAGGAATAGGTGTAAAATCACTTTCCGCACAATATGCTCCTATGGAGATTGTAAAATAAAAATCACTTATAATATAAAGGAAAATAATTTGTATTATGTCTGATAGAATTAGAGAATTGATAGATATTCTGAATAAATACGCGTATGAATATTACGTGCTTGACAATCCTTCTGTTTCCGATAAGGAGTATGATAAGCTGTATGACGAACTCAGAAAACTTGAAGAGCAAAGCGGAAGGGTTGAACCGGATTCTCCTACAAGGAGGGTCGGCGGCGAGCCGATAAAGGCTTTTAAAAAGCACGAGCATATTCACCGCCTGTACAGTCTTGACAAGGCTGTTACGGAGGAAGAACTTTTTGCATTCGAGCAAAGGGCGTTAAAACTTTCGCTAAAGGATAGCCTTGAATACACCGTGGAATATAAATTCGACGGGCTTACCATTTGCCTGACTTATGAGGACGGATACTTTGTTGGAGCGGCAACAAGGGGTAACGGCGTTGTGGGCGAAGACGTAACCGCACAAGTATTGAAAATAAAGAGTTTTCCTCTGAAAATTCAGAAAAAAGGTGTTGTTGAAGTCAAAGGAGAAGCGATTATTCGTCTTTCCGTGTTGGAAGAATACAATAAAACGGCAGATGAAGTACTGAAAAACGCGAGGAATGCCGCCGCGGGAGCTATCCGAAATCTCGACCCCGCGATTACCGAAAAGCGCAAACCAGAAATTATATTTTACGACATAAATTATCTTTCGGACGGAGTTATTCTCTCGCAGACGGAAGCGAGAGAGTTTTTAAAACAAAACGGGTTTAAGGTAAGCGAATTCTTCCGCGTGTGCAAAGGTATGGAAGAGGTTCTTTACGCAATTGACGAAATAGACATAAACAGAAAAAATATTGACGTTTTAACCGACGGCGCTGTTGTAAAAATCAACGATTATTCTATTCGTGACGCACTCGGGGAGACTGATAAATTCCCTCGCTGGGCAATTGCTTTTAAGTTTGAGGCAGAGGAAGTCACCACCGTTTTGACCTCGATTGATTGGCAGGTAGGGAGAACGGGAAAGCTCACGCCGCTTGCTCACGTCGAACCCGTTGAGCTTGCCGGAGCTACCGTCAGAAGAGCTACTTTAAATAATGCGTCAGACATAAAAAGGAAGAAAATCAAAGATAAATGCAGGGTTTTAATAAGACGAAGCAATGAGGTAATTCCCGAAATATTAGGAGCGACCGAATACTTTGACGACAGCAAAGAAATAGAAGTCCCGACCGTTTGCCCTTATTGTGGTGAGCCGTTAAAAGAGATCGGCGCGAATATTTTTTGCGTGAATGAAAACTGCAAGCCAAGGGTAGTTGCTTCTTTTGCAAACTTTGCAAGCAAGGAGGGAATGAATATAGACGGTTTCTCTGAAATGACCGCCTCGCTTCTTTACGACGCGTTCGGTTTCAGAAACTTCAGCGACTTATATACGCTTACCGAGATGATGCTTTTAACGCTCGAAGGATTCCAGCTTAAAAAGGCAACAAACCTGGTAGATGCGATAGAGAAATCTAAAAACGTTCCGCTGGCGAATTTCCTGTACGCGCTCGGTATTAACGGCATCGGCAAAAAGACTGCAAAGGATATAGCAAAGAAATACCGCTCGCTTGACGCCGTTTCCGCCGCAACCGTAGACGAGCTTCTTCAGTTGGAGGAAATAGGGAGCGTTCTTGCTGAGAATATCCGCTCATTCTTTGACAACGAAAAAAACAAGCAGAAAATATCCTCTCTTGTGAAAGCGGGCGTTAAGCCGTATTACGAGGATGAAACGAAGGGCGATTTGTTCAAAGGTGAAAAAGTTGTTTTAACGGGAACTTTAACGGACTTTAAACGTAGCGACGCGCAGAAAATTATTGAAAATTACGGTGGTGAGTGTATGTCGTCCGTTTCAAAAGCAACAACTATGGTGCTTGCTGGTGAAAATGCCGGCAGTAAGCTCGATAAAGCCCGTGCACTCGGCGTAAAAATTATTTCCGAACAGGAGTTTAAAGACATAATTTCCAAAGCTTAACTTTGCATAAAAGCCGTTAAATCAACTTTAATTTTTAAGTTTATTTATATATAAACATTTATTTTAGTTGTTTTTTCTGTCGTAATGTGCTATTATATACTGCGGTGCAGGTCGTGAAAACGTAAAAAGGAAATTCACGACGGTATAGTATTTTTTTAGAGGAAAAAACCTATGTATAGCATGACCGGCTACGGAAAAGCCGAATTCAGCGAGAACGGTTTGGAAATTATAGTTGAGTTGAAATCCGTAAACAACAGATTTTTGGATTTTAACGGCAAGTATCCGAGGGCTTTCGTTTCATTCGAGGACGCTATAAGAAAGACCGTTCAGTCAAAACTCGCGAGGGGAAGGGTTGATTTATTTGTCACTCTTAACGATAATCGCAAAAGAGACGTCGCGTTATCAGTTGACGAGGGGCTTGCGAAAGCCTATGTTGACGCCGCAAAGCAGTTATCGCAACAGACGGGCGTAGAAAACGATCTTACCGCTTCGGTTTTAATGAGAATGCCGAATGTGGTTTCTGAGGACGCGGAGAAAAACGAAGAAGATTTAAAAGATTTGGTTTTAAATCTAGTTTCGGTAGCGTGCGACAACCTCAACCTTATGCGTAAAGCGGAGGGCGAAAAGTTAAAAACAGAGATTTTATCTCACCTTTCGGTAATCGAAACGACGGTTGGTAAAATCAAAGAAAGAGCGCCCGAAATCAAAAACGAGTACCGCGAAAAGCTTAAAGCGAGAATTCAGGAGTTTTTAGCGGATGTCAAGTATGACGAGACGCGCCTTTTGAACGAAGTTGCTTTTTTTGCGGATAAGAGCAATATAGATGAAGAAATCGCAAGATTATATTCGCATATCTCTCAGTTTAAAAAGATTTGCGAGGATGAACTTGCAGGCAGAAAGCTTGATTTTTTGGTTCAGGAGTTTAACAGAGAAGCGAATACGGTTTGCTCTAAAGCAAACGATGCGGAGCTTACGGGTTATGCTCTCGAACTGAAATGCGAAATAGAAAAAATAAGAGAACAGATACAAAATCTCGAATAATTAGGAGGATACAGATATGATTCAAGTTCCACCGGTAGATAAATTGGTAGAAAAAACAGGTTCGCGCTATGCGCTTTGCATAGTTGTGGCAAAAAGAGCAAGGCAGCTTATAGACGACGCTCACAACAGAGGGCTTACGGAAATTCCAGGACCGTATAAACCTATAACCGCCGCGGCGTACGAAGTACTTGAAGGCAGAGTAAGCGTAGCGAAATACTGATTGACAAATTCGTGTGAATAGCCGTTAGGGGTAAAAAGCCTCTTTCGGCTGTCTTTTTATTTGTTTATAGCGTTTTGCGAGGTTTTTTCGATGTATGCCGAGGTAATTATCGACATAGCGGCAAGCGAGGTCGATAAAATTTTTGAATATTCGACGATTGAGGACGTTTACGAAGGAAGCAGAGTAATCGTTCCTTTCGGCGTGAAAAAATACGAAGGCATAGTAATGCGGGTGAAAGAGGAATGCTCATTTGACAAGCAAAAGGTAAAAAGCATTCTCTCCGTGCTCGACGATACCCCTGCATTGACTAAGGAAAGTCTTGGTTTGGTTCGTTACATATGCGACAGGTACAGAGTGCCCGCCGCCCTTGCGTTAAGGCTTTTTTTGCCTTCGGAAATGCGCAGGGGAAAGGTAAAACCGAAAACTCAGACATATTACGCTATAAATCCCGCCTTTTCCGTAACGGAGATAAAGGCGAAACTTTCTTCTCGGGCAAAAAGTCAGCGCGCGATAATAGATTATTTAAGCGGAAGCTTAGCCGAAAAGCCTGCCGACGGACGATGTCTTTCGTCTGTTCTCAGGGAGAAATACGGAGACAGTGCGGTAAAAGCTTTGCTCGCTTTCGGCTATCTTATTTCGATAGAGGAAAGAAAACACAGAAACCCTTACGAAACTCTTTCGGTAAAAGATAAAAAAATAACCCTTTTGCCTCAACAGGAAAAAGCCGTAGAAAGCGTAGAAAGTACTTCTAAAACAGTCAGTTTGCTTCACGGTGTGACGGGCAGCGGGAAAACTGAGGTATATCTTAGCCTTATAAAAAACGCGGTAGAAAACGGAAAAACGGCAATAATGCTTGTTCCCGAAATATCCCTTACGCCTCAGATGCTCTCTCAGCTCCGGGCAAGATTCGGTGATAACGCGGCTATACTTCACAGCGGGCTTTCGGAGGGCGAAAGGTTTGACGAGTGGTGGAGGCTGCGCTCGGGGCAGGCAAGGATAGCTATAGGCGCACGAAGCGCGATTTTCGCACCCGTAGAAAACGTCGGAGTGATTATCGTTGACGAGGAGCATGACGGAAGTTATTCTAGCGACACAAGCCCCCGCTATAATACTATAGAAATTGCGGAAAAAAGATGTTCTTTCAATTCGGTTTGCAAGCTTGTTCTGGGTAGCGCGACTCCATCGATAGAAAGTTATTCGAAGGCTACTTCGGGAGAATACAATCTCATAAAAATGCCCGAAAGAATAAATAAAAAACCGCTCCCCGAGATGATAATCGCAGATATGAGAAAGGAGATAAGAAGGGGTAACTCTTCGCCTTTTTCTTCCGCTCTCAGAAGCGAAATAGAGGAATGCCTCAAAAACGGCAATCAAGCGATTATTTTTCTTAACAGGCGAGGGTATTCTCAAAAGGTTATTTGCCAGGAATGCGGTTATGTTGCCAAGTGCGAGGCATGCGACGTTTCGCTTACATACCACAAGGAGAGCGACGTTTTAAAATGCCATTATTGCAACGCAACGTATAAGATGCTTTCGGCTTGTCCTGAGTGCGGCAGTTTAAATATCCGTTACGGCGGCACGGGAACCGAAAAAGTAGTTTCGGAACTTAAAAAACTTTATCCCGACGCCTGCATTCTGAGAATGGATAACGATACGACGAGAAGCAAAGAGGGGCATTATAAAATAATAAAAGCTTTTGCGGATAAAACAGCCGATATTCTGGTCGGAACGCAAATGATAGCAAAAGGGCACGATTTTCCGCTCGTTACTCTCGTCGGGATACTCGACGCGGATATGTCCCTATATTTTTCCGACTACAGAAGTAGAGAAAGAACTTTTCAACTGTTAACGCAGGTTGCCGGAAGAAGCGGCAGAGCGGATAAAAAAGGCAAGGTCGTGCTACAGACGTTTGACCCCGACAACCCCGTTCTGGGGTATTCTGTAAGATACGATTACGAGGGATTTGTCGATGCCGAAGAAAGACTTCGTAAATCTACGGGGTTTCCGCCGTTTGCGGATATTCTCAGGGTTATGATTGTATCCGAAGACGACGATAAGGCGCTCGATACGCTGAAACAGGTTTATGAAGCTTTACTTAAAGTAAAACAAAACAACGATGATTCGTTTATATTTTTCAATAAAATGAAAAGCCCCGTCAAGAGAATGCAAAACAAGTACCGTTACCAGGTGCTTATGCGCATAAAATCGGGAAAGCTTTCATTAAAAGAAAAAATATACGACACGGCGCTTCCTTTTAAAACGAGAAACGTTAACGTCTACGTGGAAGAAAACCCGAATAATCTCACTTAACAAGAGGAATTGAAATGGCTATAAGAAATATCATACAAATAGGTGACGAAACTCTCAGAAAAAAATGCTTCGAAGTAACTTCTTTCGATCAAAAACTTTGCACGCTTCTGGACGATATGAAGGACACTTTGACTAAAGCTCGCGGAGCGGGTCTTGCAGCTCCTCAGGTGGGTATTTTGCGCCGGGTGTTCATTGTCGACGTTGATGAGGGTTACTTTGAGTTTGTAAATCCCGTAATAGTTTCGCGCTCGGGAAAACAAATCGGGCAGGAAGGTTGCCTTTCTGTAAAAGGAAAATGGGGCACTGTGGAAAGACCCAATAAGGTGGTTATTAAGGCGCAGGACAGATACGGCAATAAATTTCAGCTTACGGCTAAGGAATTTTTTGCCCGTGCGGTATGCCATGAATACGATCATCTTGACGGCATCTTGTATGTAGATATCGCTTCTGAAATAGAAAACGAAGCTCAGGACTGATTGATAGCGGGGTAGTGGTTTTATAATGAAAGTAGTATTTTTAGGCACGCCCGATTTTGCCGTCGGCGCGTTAAACAAGATTAACAAGGCTTTTGACGTTGTAGCCGTGGTAACACAGCCCGATAAACCTAAGGGGAGAAGCGGCAAACCCGTTTTTTCGCCTGTAAAGGAAGAAGCCCTCAGATTGAATTTACCCGTATATCAATTTGAAAAGATAAGAAAAGACGGGGTAGAAGTTCTAAAAAGCCTTAATGCGGACGTTTTTGTTACTTGCGCATACGGGCAGATTTTATCTCAGGAAATAATAGATATTCCAAAACACGGAATAATGAATATACACGCGTCCCTTCTTCCGAAATACAGGGGAGCGGCTCCCATTCAATGGGCTATAATCAACGGAGACGAATACACCGGTGTTACGATTATGAGGACTGAGGCAGGTATAGATACGGGAGATATTCTGCTTGCCGAGAGTATTAAGATAGGAGAGAGAGAGACCGCAGGCGAACTGTTCGACAGGCTTGCTATTCTCGGTTCCGAACTTATAGTAAAGGCATTGAAGCTTCTCGAAAGCGGAAATGCAAAATTTGTAAAACAGGACGAAAATCTTGCAACTCACGTGAGAATGCTTACGAAAGAGGACGGATTGATAGATTGGAGTAAAACTCCGAAACAGATATTTGACCTTGTAAGGGGAACCGATCCATGGCCCGGTGCGTTTACGTATTATAATGGAAAATTGCTTAAAATTCGTTCGGTCGAAATTTACCAAAAGGAAACGTCAGGGGCTTTCGGAGAAGTAATAGTTTCGGATAAAAACGAAGGAATTGTCGTCCGGACGAACGGAGGCGCGATTAAGATAACAGAACTTCAGTTAGAGGGAGCAAAGAGAATGAGCTCGCACGATTTTCTGCTCGGCAGAAGTTTAAAGCAAGGAGAAATCCTCGGTAAAACAGAAGCTTTTGACGCAAATGAAAACAACTGATCTGTCGGAGCAAAACGATGGTAAACGCTTTTTACGATTCATATTGCATTTTAAATAAAGTTTACAGTGACGGCGCATACATCAAGCAGGCTATGGCGACTACTCTGATAGAGGAAAAAAATCGCGCGCAGATAACAAAAATTTGTTACGGTGTTCTAGATAAGGATATCTTTCTTTCGGACAGAATAAAAAGATTGTGCGATAAAAATCCAAAACTCGTTGTGAGAACGGTGCTAAAAATTGCCAAATATAATATCGAGTTTTTGAAAAAAGCGCCTTATGCGGTCACGGATAGCGCCGTGGAACTTTTGAATAAGCTCGGGAAAAAAGGAGTATCGGGATTTGTCAACGCCGTATTGAGAAAGTACGTCAAAACGACTTTTCCCCCGATAGGGAACGATGCAGAAGGTTTGTCGCTTAAGTATGATTATCCTGTTTTTGCGGTAAAAAAACTCATTAGTTTTTACGGAAAGAAAAGGGCTGAAAGCATAATGAACAGCTCGTCCGAGCTTACGGGTATTCGCTTCAGGAAAGGCTTTGACGGCGAAAAATATCTTTCTGATGCCGATGTAAAGTTTTTTAAAACACCATACGAGGGCTTTTTTGTTGCCGAAAAGTTTACGCGTAACGAGGACTTCGATAAGGGGATATACACTTTTCAGTCAATAGGTTCCGTCGCAATCGTTTACGCTCTTCTGGAAGCGTTTAAAGACGATAAAGCGTCTGCCGAGATATTGGACGCATGCGCTGCTCCCGGCGGGAAATCCGTGCTTTTATCCGAGTTTTTCGGACACGTTTATGCGGAAGAGATTCACCCTCACAGGGTAGAGCTTATAAGACAATATGCAAAGAGAATGGGAGCAGAAAACATATTGGCGGGAGAAGGGGACGCCTGTATTTATAACGAGCGTTTTGGCGATAAATTCGGCGCTGTTCTCTGTGATGTTCCGTGCAGCGGGTTCGGAGTTTTGAAATCCAACCCGGATATTAAACTTCACAGGACGGAAGAAAATATAAAGGAATTGACGGAATTACAGCTAAAAATATTGAATAATTGCTGTAAATATCTTGTGTCGGGCGGAGTGCTTGCATATTCCACATGTTCCGTTTTCGACGAAGAAAACGACGGTGTGGTTGCAAAGTTTTTAAAGGAAAACACGGATTTTTCGGTTGTAGAAATAAAACCCGAAATCTCTTATTTAAAAACCGAATTCGGTGCGCAATTCTTGCCGGACGAGTGTTTCGGTGCAGGTTTTTACGTTGCCGTATTAAGAAAAAATTAGTATTTTATAGGAATAAATGAAAAAGATTTTACAGGATTTATCCTCGGAAGAACTTAAGATTTTAGTAGAAAAACACGGTGAAAAAGCATTCAGGACAAAGCAGATTCGTACGGCTCTTCACCGCGGTATGAAAATTTCGGAAATTACGGAGATATCCAAGGATTTCAGGGGAAAACTCTTAGAGGAATACGAGGATGAGCCCGTTAAAATTATACAGAAATTAGTTTCGTCGGACGGAACGGAGAAGTTTCTGTTGGAGCTTTCGGACGGAAACGTAATTGAAAGCGTTCTTATGAAATATAAATACGGGAATACTCAGTGCATATCCACTCAGGTCGGTTGTCGGATGAACTGTGCGTTTTGCGCTTCGGGGCTTAACGGGCTTGTTAGAAATCTGACGTCCGGGGAGATCGCTTCGGAAATTTATGCCGTCAACAGACATGAGGGCGGAAGTCTCGAAAACAGGCAGGTCACAAACGTTGTTTTAATGGGCAGCGGAGAGCCACTCGATAACTATCCAAACGTTGTTAAGTTTCTGCGCGAAATCACTGCGGACGGCGGTATAAATATAAGTCAAAGAAATATTTCTCTTTCCACAAGCGGGCTTGTGTCGCAAATGTATAAGTTTGCAGACGAGGAAATGGGGGTAAATCTTTCCGTTTCTCTCCATAATCCGTTTGACGAGAAAAGAAAGAAAATAATGCCCGTTGCAAAGAAATATTCCGTGTCGGAAATACTCGGCGCATGTTCTTATTATTTTGAAAAGACGGGAAGAAGATATATTTTCGAATATTCGCTAATCAAGGGCGAAAACGATACGAAAGAGTGCGCCGACGAGCTTATAAGGCTTCTTTCGGGCAGACCGTGCCACGTCAATCTAATAAGGCTTAACGAGGTAAAAGAAAGAAATCTTCTCGCAACGGGCGATAAATACGCTTATGCTTTCCTCGGTTTGCTTGAAAAAGGCGGGCTTTCGGTGTCACTAAGAAGAAGAATAGGTACGGATATCGACGGTGCGTGCGGGCAACTCAGGAACAGATATATAAAAGAAAAAACTTCTACGGGCGGAGAAAACGAATGAAGGGACAGGTTGTGAAAATTCGTTCCGGTAAATATTTTGTAAAAAGCGAAAACGGTTTGTTTGTCTGCTCCGCAAGGGGTGGGCTAAGAATAAAATCGGACGGCATAGTGACGGGCGACTACATTGAATTTGACGAAAAAAAGTTGACCGTAGATAAGCTTTTGCCTCGTAAAAACTTGTTTTACAGACCAAACGTGGCGAACGTTGACGCGGTAAACGTAGTGGTTGCTTGTCCGCCGCCTCCGGACTTTTTAATGCTCGATAAGCTTATCGTTTCTCTCTGTTCTGAAAAAGTACAGGTATATATAAGCGTAAACAAAACAGATGTAAACAATTATACTTTCGACCGTGTTAAAAGAGATTATGCGATGGCGGGATTTTCCGTTTACTCCGTAAGCGCAAAGACGGGCGAGGGTATAGAAGCCTTAAAAAACGAATTTAAAGGAAAACTCGTGGCGTTTGCTGGACAGAGCGCAGTGGGCAAATCTTCTCTTTTAAACGCCCTTTTCGGCTTAGAACTTAAGACCGGCGACGTGAGCGAGAAAACGCTCAGAGGAAAACACACGACCACCGCCGCGGAAATATTTGAAAAAGACGGGGTGAGAATTGTCGATACTCCCGGGTTCAGCGTGATAACACCGAATTTGCTCCCCGAAGAACTTGGTCTTTTCTATCCCGAATATTTTGCAAAATTGCAAGAATGTAAATACCGCGGTTGCACTCATACGGGTGAGCCGGGTTGCGCGGTTCAAAAGGCTGTAGAAACGGGAGAACTATGTCGGGAAAGATATCTGAGATATAAAGCCATATTCGAAGAATTAAAGGAAATTCAATCAAAAAAATATTAAAAACGGAGATACATATATGAATAAAGAAAAGATTTTAATAGCGCCGTCCATTCTTTCGGCGGACTTTTCCAAAATGGGAGAGGAAGTAAAAGACCTTGAAAAAAACGGTGCGGACGTAATTCACGTTGACGTTATGGACGGGGTTTTTGTATCTAATATAACATTCGGTATGAAAATGGTAAAAGATATAAAAAAGGTTACCTCGCTTCCGCTCGATTGTCATCTTATGATAGTGGAGCCGTGGAAATATGTTGAAAAATTTGCCGAGAGCGGCGCCGACTATATAACGGTGCATTACGAAGCGTGCAAGGAAAGACTTATAGAAACGCTTAATCAGATTAAAGCGTGTGGCGTCAAATGCGGCTGCGTAATCAATCCCGATACGCCGGTCGAAAAAATCAAGGACGCGATTTTACTTTGCGATATGGTTCTTGTAATGAGCGTATTCCCTGGAAAAGGCGGGCAGAAGTTTATACCCGAAGTATTGCCGAAAGTAGAGGAGATACGCAAAATTATAAACGAAAGCGGAAAAGATATTCTTCTTGAAATCGACGGCGGAGTAAACAAAGAAAACGTCTCAATGATAAAGAAAAGCGGTGCAAACGTGCTTGTTGCGGGCAATACGGTATTTTCCGCGCCCAACAGAAAAGCCATTATGGATGATTTAAGAAGTCTTTAATCGATTTTATTGAAACCTTGGAAGAATAAAACTGCGTATTATATGAAGGGAATTGTTTTTTTAAACGGAGAGCCGTATAATGGAGATATCGACGTTGGCGGAAGCTTTGTTGTTGCGTGCGACGGAGGTTATTCTTACGCTTTAAAAAAGGGAATAAAGTGCGATCTGGTGCTTGGCGATTTCGATTCTCTCGGTTATAAGCCTGACGGAGCCGAAATTTTCCCTGCGGAAAAAGATTATACCGACGGAGAACTTGCCCTTTTAGAGCTGAAAAAAAGAGGAATAACCGATATTGAAATTTACTGCGGCGCGGGAAAACGCGACGACCACTATTTTTGCAATATCGGCTTGCTTGTAAAAGGCGAGAAGCTCGGTTTAAACGTAAAATTCGTTACGGAATATACCGAATTTGTTTTAACTTCGGGAAAAGTACTATTTAACGGAAAGATAGACGACACCGTTTCGGTTCTTCCCGTAACGGAAAAAATCCATATTTCCGAAAGTTATGGTTTGAAATATCCCGCGAACGGGTTGGATATTTACTTCGGTGACAGCATAGGGCTTTCAAACGTAATAAAAAAGGAGAACTCTTTTGTAAACATAACGGAGGGGAAAGCGCTGGTCTTTTTCGTGAAAAAGGTAAATTAACTTTTTCCGTACAAACAGAATAAAGTTTTTTGCAAAAGATAAGCCTCGATAGAAAAATATCGAGGCTTTAAAATACGAAAAAAGAGGAGTAAGCAATTACTTACTCCCTCAATTCAATTTAAGGAAAGCATTAAGCTCTGTTAACCTTGTCGCTCTTTAAGCAACGAGCGCAAACGTATTCGGCAGAAACCGATCCGTTTTCGTTTACAACTTTGACCTTCTGAACGTTCGCATTGTAGGAACGAGGGGTCTTACGGTTACTGTGGCTTACCTTGTTACCGGATAATTTACCTTTACCGCAAACACTGCATACTCTGGACATATTTAACACCTCCACGGGACTATTCTAAAAAATAAGCATAAATACTATATCACTAAATAAAAAAAATTGCAACAAAAATAACGTACTTTTGAAAATAATTATTCGATAAAAAGCGTTTTTTTGTTTTATCGCAGCGATAGCCCTGTTTCAACTTTAAAAACGGAAGTATATATGGGGCATTGCTATCAAAAAAGCAAAAACCGATTCATCATTATTTATAATAAAAGTTCTTTTGCAATGAAAGTAAAAACGCGCTTTAAATGGATGTGTTACGGTAGAAATGAAAAAAACCCATATATTGATGTAAAATATGTTATAAAGTAATGGTAAACGGTAAAAAATGAGCATATAAGTAAAAATCGTTTGCAAAAAACTGCGTAATGATGTAAAATAAAAAAAGAAATTCACAAGAAGGGAAAGAGTATGTCTGTAAATACCAACAACATATACGGAAAGATTTCTATTTCAGATAAAGCCATTGCTAAGGTTGCTCTTAAAGCGGCGCTCGATTGCTACGGTATAGTCAACACCGTGGCAAATAAATTTTCCGATACTCTTTCAGAATTTCTGAAGCTTGACAAGGCAAAAGGGGTAAACGTGCAAACTGTTGACGACAGAATTTACATCGACCTTTTTGTTATGGTTAAATTCGGTGTTTCGATTTCGGCGGTTGCGGAATCTTTAAAACAAACAGTTAAATACGCCGTTGAAGATTTCACGGGAATGATCGTCAATGCGGTAAACGTAAACATCGTGGGCGTCAGGCTTTAATTATTGTTACTTCGGAGGAGTTTTTAATGTTGAAAACCATAAACGGCACTATGTTCGTCAATATGATGCATAGTGCTGCTAAAAATTTGGAATTAAACAGGAGTAAAATAGACGCGCTGAACGTTTTCCCCGTACCCGACGGGGACACGGGCACGAATATGTCGCTTACTTTTCAATCTGCTATAAGAGAACTTGGTCAGTGCGTAAACAATAATCTCGCAGACCTTTCGTCGGCAGTGTCCAAGGGTGCTCTCAAAGGCGCAAGGGGCAACTCGGGTGTTATACTTTCGCAGATACTTAAAGGATTGTGCTCCGTTTGCAAAAGCGTCGGAGAGATTGACACAAAAAACTTTGCAAAGGCTTTAAAAAGCGCCACAGATACCGCCTACAAAGCTGTTTCTAAGCCTAAGGAAGGGACTATATTAACCGTTTGCAGAGCTATTTCGGACTGCGCTGCTAAATGTAGAAAGAAAGAATTCGAGGCATTCTTTGACGAAATTCTTTTAGCCGGGCAAGAAGCTTTGGATAAAACTCCGGAATTGCTCCCCGTACTCAAAAAAGCGGGCGTGGTGGATGCCGGCGGTATGGGGCTTCTGACCGTTTATCGCGGAATGCTTAAGGCTATCAACGGGGAAAAGGTTGACGCGGGCGAGCAGGTTGAAGTTCCCGCAATTACTGTTAAAAACGACGAAATCCCCGCAGAACACGCAGAATTATTCCAGCTCGGCAGAATAGAATTTGCTTATTGTACGGAATTTTTCGTTATAAACCTTAAGAAAAAAACTACGCTTGCAGACATAGACAAGCTCAAAGAATACCTTATGAGCATAGGTGACAGCGTAATTTGTATAGGCGATCTTGAATTTATTAAAGTTCACGTTCATACGAACAACCCCGGTCAGGCTCTTTCGAAAGCGTTACAGCTTGGAGAGCTTGATAAGGTAAAAATAGAAAACATGCTCGAGCAGAATCGCGCATTGTTAAAGAAATACGAAGCCGAAAAGAAGGAGATGGGCATGCTCGCCATCTGTTCGGGCGACGGACTTTCCGCAATATTCAAAGATTTGCAGGTTGACAGAGTTATCGAGGGCGGTCAGACTATGAACCCGAGCGCAAACGATATAGCCGACGCAGTTATGAAAGTAAACGCCGAAAACGTTTTCGTTTTCCCGAATAACAAAAACATTATTCTTGCGGCAGAACAGGCAAAAGAGCTTGTCAGAAATAAAAAAATGTACGTTATTCCTACGAAGAGCGTACCTCAGGGTTTTTCCGCAGCGCTTGCGTTCGACCCCGAAGCAAAGCCGGACGAAAACCTTGTAAATATGCTTCACGCGCTTGATAACGTAACGGTTGGGCAGGTTACTTACGCCGTTAGATCTACTAAAATTGACAGATTCTCCCTTAAAGAAGGGGACATTATCGGGCTTGACAATAAGAAAATACTTGCAAAAGGCAAGGAAATCGAGGACGTTGCCGTTAAACTCGTGGATACAATCAAAGATAAGAGTCACGAGATGATAAACCTTTACTACGGCAGCGACATAAGCGAGGAAGACGCCGAAAAGCTTAAATCGAAATTGCAAGAGATTTATCCCGATTGCGAAATAGAAAGCTATTACGGCGGTCAGCCTATTTATTACTACATCATTTCGCTTGAATAACCTTTGAGCATACGCCGGGAAAACTACTTGTTTTCCCTTTTTTTAACTGATAATTATGGAACTGAGCGAATTGCGCGGCATGACCGAGAAAAAAATTAAAGAGTTTCAGAAGAACGGCATAAATTCCGTAGAGGATCTTGCGCGTTCTTTTCCTCGCGATTATCTTGATTTAACCAAGCAAACTCCGCTCAGCGACTGCTATCATAACGACGTCGTTCTGACTTCCGCGAAAGTAACGGGCATTCCGCAATCAAGCTATTACGGAAAAAGAAATAAATACGTAAAGGTTTACATAGAGCAGGACGGCGCAATCTATACCGCCGTGTGGTTTAACAATCCGTACGTCGAAAACGGGCTTAAGAGCGGGGAAGAATATTTTTTTTACGGCAGGGTTCAGAACAAATACGGTCAATGTAGCCTTATTAATCCGTCGTATGAGTTGGTCGATAAAAACTACAGGCTAAAGGGTATTGTCCCAGTTTATCCGATAAAAGGGAATATCGCTCAGCGTTCCATGAAGGCAAATGTTGCCCTTGCGTTAAAAAAACTCGATATAAAATCTGCGATTCCGGAATATTTTATCCGGATGTACGGGCTTATGCCGCTTCAGCGCGCTTATTATCAGGTGCATTTTCCTACTTGTATGCAAGACGTGGCAATTGCTTCGGAAAGAATCGCTATAGAGGAATATTTTCTGCTAGTATCGGCATTTAAATATATAAAGGGTGACAGAGGACAGGTCAGAATTAACAAGTATTACTGCAAACCGGACGAAATCGGCGCGTTTTCAAGGCGTTTCGGCTTTGATTTTACGGACGGGCAGAAGAAAGCCGTGAACGAAATTTATTCTGATATGAACTCGCCCGTTGTAATGAACAGACTTTTGCAGGGAGACGTGGGTAGCGGAAAAACCGCCGTTGCGTTATGTTCTATTTATATCGCGTTAAAATCGGGATACCAGGCGGCAATGCTCGCTCCGACGGAAGTTCTTGCAGAGCAGAATTATAAGATTTTAAAAAGAATTTTTCCCGAATACAACGTGGTTTTGCTTACGGGCTCTCTGACCGCAAAAGAAAAGCGAATTGTTAAAGACGAGATTGCGAGGGGAAAAGCCAATATTATAGCAGGCACTCACGCAGTGATAACGGATGATGTTGTTTTTTATAATTTAAGTTTATGCGTTTGTGATGAACAGCATCGTTTCGGCGTTGCCCAAAGGAATGCTCTTGTAGAAAAAGGTGTTGCGCCCGACGTGCTTGTTATGAGTGCCACGCCTATTCCGAGGACGCTTTCGTTGATTTTCTACGGCGATCTCGATATATCGTCCATTACCGATAAACCTAAGGCAAGGGCGGAAATTTCCACCGGCATAGTTCCCGAAAGGAAATACGACGACATGCTTCGTTTTATTGACAATGAGTGCGTAGCTGGGCATAGGGCTTATTTCATTTGCCCGCTTATCGAGGGTGATGAAGAAGGCTCGCTTATGAGTGCGAAAGAACTATACGAAGAACTGCAGAAAAAACTGCCTTCGCGCAAAATAGCGCTTCTTCACGGAAAAATTAAGGACAAAGAAAAGCAACAGATAATGCTTGATTTTAAAGAAGGCGGAAGCGAAATTCTCGTTTCTACAACCGTAATAGAAGTGGGGATAGATGTGCCGGAAGCTTCCGTTATGGCAATATATAACGCCGAACGTTTCGGGCTTTCTCAGCTTCATCAGTTAAGGGGCAGAGTCGGTCGCTCGAATATTAAAAGTTATTGCTTTTTATTGACATCTACGGATAATCCGAAGTCGCTTGAAAGACTTAAAATTTTAAGGGATAACTCGGACGGATTTAAAATTTCCGAATACGATTACGACCTGCGCGGAAGCGGTGACTTTTTGGGTATAAGGCAAAGCGGCAGATTTGTAGGTACATTAGGGTGTTTAAAATATCCTTCGAGCGCAATCTTCCTTGCGAAGAAAATAAGCGACCAGACTTTCTCGTCGGGGGCGAGCACAGAGGGGCTTAAAAGCATCGCGCTTGAAAAATACGAAAAGCTTAAAGACGTAACGCTAAACTAAGAGAAATTTTTGCCGTTACTAAAAAGAATTAGGAAAAATGAGAAAAAATTCAAAAACTAATATAAAATTGCTTGCAAAAAACTCGTGGATTTGGTATATTATATAAGCGGTCCGTTGTGGGAGCATAGCTCAGTTGGGAGAGCATCTGCCTTACAAGCAGGGGGTCATAGGTTCGAGCCCTATTGTTCCCACCACACAGAGGCAAAATCTGCTTCACCTTTTTTCGTCAAGGTTTTACGAAGCTTTGTCGAAGCCTCGGAAGGGGTTGCTCTTAAGGAAAAAAGGGCAAACATTTATGCGGGAATGGCTCAGTGGTAGAGCGTTGCCTTGCCAAGGCAAATGTCGCGAGTTCGAATCTCGTTTCCCGCT
>CAKQLR010000032.1 GCA_934254725.1 uncultured Clostridia bacterium
GCCCCAATAACCATCTGACTTTACTTTGTTGCAGCCGTTACGGAAAGCGAAAGAGCACCGCTCGTAGATACAGATACAGCTCTTATATTATGTTTTTAATCAAAATTCAGGTGCACATTTTTTGATTAAATTTTTTACGTATCTGCGGACGGATAAATTCGAATCATCCCCCACGTAATGGCACTCACCGCCCGCTTTTATGCCGATAATGTTTGTTTTACGGGGCTTTTGTATTTATACCGTCTTCAAACGCATTCCTTTTTACTATTCTAAGACATCAATTTTTTAACCGAAGAAAGGGCGTTTTTCTCAAGTCTGGAAATCTGCGCCTGACTAAGCCCCACGCATTCGGAAATTTCCGTTTGAGTTCTTCCCTCGTAGTATCTTAACCGCAAAATGGTTTTTTCTCTATCGTCCAACGTTTCGAGCGCAGACGTAAGCGCAACGCACTCCGCCCATTTTTCCTCGGTGTTCTTATCGTCCCCGAGCTGATCCATAACAAGCAACGTGTCGCCCGCCTTCGAAAACACAGGATCGAACAGCGAAACGGGATCGGAAATCGCGTCAAGCGCGTAAACCACGTCTTTTTCGTCAATGCCGAGTTTAGCCGCTATTTCGCAATTTGTAGCTTCTCTGTCCTCAGCCTCTATCTGTTCGCGCGCCTTCAGAACTCTGTACGCGGTATCCCTTATGCTCCGCGAAATTCTCAGCGAATTGCCGCCGCGCAAAAATCTTTTTATTTCGCCTATAATCAGCGGCACGGCGTACGTGCTGAAACACAGCCCGAGCGACACGTTAAAATTGTTAATAGCTTTGATAAGCCCCACGCACCCCGCCTGAAATACGTCGTCGCAGGAAGCTTTTCCGCTTGAAGAAAACCTACGCACGATGGAAAGAACAAGGCGCATGTTAGCCAGAATAAATTTTTCCCTTGCCGCTTCGTCCCCCTTTTTTATTTTAAGCAAAAGCTCCTGAGATTCCTGCGCGGTAAGCTTCGGCAGTCCCGCCGTGTTGATGCCGCTGATTTCTACTTTATAACTCATACGTCCTCCGGGAAGAATAAAATTCTTCTATGTACAGAGGTCTTTTGCGTTAAAAAGGGAAAGTATACAAACGATTATACGCAATCCCGAAAAAATTATTCAAAGCGCCCGGCAAAGACACGTTCAATCCATTTTCATAAATTCCTTTTTGAGCCTTGAAACTATTTTCTTTTCAAGCCGAGAAATATACGACTGCGAAATACCGAGAAGATCCGCAACCTCTTTCTGGGTAAGCTCGTCCCCGCCCGCAAGCCCGAAGCGAAGCACCATAATACGCCTTTCTCTGTCGCTCAGTCTTTTCAGCGCTTCGTAAAGAAGCTCCCTTTCAACGCCCTGTTCTATGTCCTTGAACACATAATCGCCGTCCGTGCCTATCACGTCCGAAAGTAGCAACTCGTTGCCGTCGCGATCTACGTTCAGCGGCTCGTCAAACGAGACCTCCGCCTTCAGTTTTGAAGCCCTTCTCAGGTACATTAAAATTTCGTTTTCTATACAGCGCGAGGCGTACGTGGCAAGCTTTATTTTCTTATCCGCATTGAACGACCTGACCGCCTTAATCAACCCGATAGTCCCGACCGAAACAAGGTCCTCGAGATCGACGTTCGTATTGTCGAACTTGCGCGCTATGTAAACCACAAGTCTGAGGTTGTGTTCTATAAGCGACTGCCCCGCGCTCTCGTCGCCGCCCTCCAACGCCGAAAGAAGTTTTTGTTCCTCGTCCACGGAGTACGGCATGGGCAACGCCTCGCTGCCGCAGATGTAATCCACCCCGCAGGGCTTGTTCAGCCCGAAAAGCCTTTTTATAAAATCCAAAATTTTCATTTTTTCACCCTCTAAAAAATACTCATTGCCGCGGGGATAAGCACGTCCACTCCGTCCGCGATTCTGCCGCCCACGCCTACAATCGCATTATCTATTATATTCCGCTTGTCCCCCGAATATATCAAAAGCTTTGAAACGCTGAACAACAAAATTTTACCCTCTCCCGAAACGGTACTGTAAGTCTGGTACCTCGCACCCGTAAGCGAAAGCGCGCCCGACAGAATAAGCTCGTCCGCCTTGGCGGAAGAAATAACAGCAACGGGCGCACCGCTCTTTTCGTCGTAAAGCTTGTTGCCCGTGTCCACAAATCCCGTCAGAACGGGCGTGGCGTTCTGACCGTCTATTATCATCACTTCCCTGTAAAAACCCTCTAAATCCCGCTTTATCGACGCTTTTTTCAAAACACAAACGACCGTTTCCGTAACGATAAACGAAAGCGAAATAATTATTCCGTACGGCAGCACGCAAGACGAAGCCGTATATGCAAGCCCGCCGTCCGCGAAGTCAAAATCCCCGCCGAAAAGCAAACACCCGCCTATTATGGCGCCGCCCGCGGCGTAAGTTAAAAGCAGAAAAAACAGAAAACAATACAGAACTTCCCCCAAGTTTTTAAAATCGAAAGCGATAAATACCATAACTATCCCCGCCGCGATTTTAAGCAAAAAACACAGAACGCCGCCGAGCTTCAGAAGCGGAAACAAAACGGAAAAACCTGCGCCGAAAATTGCAGCAAACACACAGCGCAGCCGACTTCTTCTCTTCCTTGCGATAAGCCCCGCGCCCGAAATAAGCATATAATCTATAAGAAGATTTTCTATTAAAACGTACTCGACGTAGACCTCCATTCGCCCCTTTCCCCCTCGGCAGGATAGATAAATAATAACACGTTTCGCATATACAAAACTATACGATAATGTGTGAAAAGCGGGCTTTTTGTCGATTCCCCTTTCGACACGCGGAAACAAACCGTCCAACGAGAGAATAAATCTCGCAGACCGAAACACAAACAAAACCGACAGACATACAACCCGCACCGCCCGCGCGTAAGTCACGCCACCGGAAACACAAACCGCACCGTCAGCGGCACAAGTTTCCAAAATGTCGTCCCCCTCTCACCCGTTTTTCCGCAAAAAAAACCGAGGTTAAAAAACTTTCCTCGGTTCAAAAAACTATTCGTTTATAAAAAATCTTTTTGCTATAAAATTAAGCGATGGTGAAATCTTCTCTCTTCTTCGTAGCGTTTTCGAGTTCGTCTTTCTTGTCCTCGTAACCGCGTTTGCCGAGAAGCGCGAACGTAGCCTGCTTGCCCGCTTCTACGCCGGGTTGATCGTAGGTGTTGATCCTGAGCATTTCGCCGCAGTAAGCCGTCTGCATTTCAAACAAGAACAGAAGCTCGCCTATAGTAAACGGGTTTATTTCGGGCAGATAAATCGTGTGGTTTAATCTCTTAGCCTTGGTCAGAGCGTATTCGGTAGCCTGTCTTTCCGCCTGAATAAGTTCGTTCATCGTGTGTCCGCAAAGGAACGCAACGTCCGGAATATCCCTGCAACCTTCGGAAATGGTAACTTCCTTTCTATAATTGTCTACGGCAAGGAATGTTGTTACCTTGTCGAAAGGACCTTCGGTATAGAGCTGAACCTGCGAGTGCTGATCGGTTACGCCGAGGGCTTTAACGGGCGTCTGACCGCTGTAAACTTTGTTGCCTGCGTTGTCGTTCGCTTTTCCGAGGCTTTCCGCCCAAAGCTGGCAGTACCAGTCGGAAATAAGCTTAAGCCCGTCCGCATAAGGCATCATAACGGAAATATTCTTGCCTTTCTTCATAGCGAGGTACTGGAACGCAGCGAGAAGAAGCGCGGGATTCTTGAACACCTTTTCGTTCTTGCAGACCTTGTCCATATAGGCAGCGCCTGCAATCATTTCCTTTATATCTATGCCGAGAACAGCCGCGGGGAACAAACCTACGGGAGAAAGCTCTGAAAATCTTCCGCCTACGCCGTCGGGAATATAGAAGGTTTTAAGGTTTTCGTCCCTTGCTATCTTAATGAGATTGCCCTTGCTTTCGGAAGTGGTGGCGATAACGTGGCTTGCGGCGTCCTCGCCGAGTTTTTCCTTAAGCATATTCATTATGATAAGGTACTGAGCCATCGTTTCGCTCGTAGCGCCGCTCTTCGTGATAACGTTGAAAACGGTCTTAGCGGGGTCGATAACGTCGAGAAGCGCAGCCATTCTTTCGGGGTCTACGTTATCTTCTACGTAGAACTTGGGCGCGCGGCGTTTTCCCTTTGGAAGTTCGTTGTGGTGCAAGTGGCAAAGCGCCTGGAATACCGCCATGGGGCCGAGCGCCGAACCGCCTATTCCGAGAACTACGAAATAATCGCAGGATTTTCTAACTGCCTTAGCGGTAGCTATAACGTCGTCGAGGACCTCTTCCTGATTGTAGGGGAGTTCGCTCCAGCCCATCATGTTTCTGCCGCGTTTGAGCTGTACAAGGTTGTACGCCGTATCGATAAGCGACAAATTATCGCGTATTTCTTTTTTTGTAAAGCCCTCGCGCGTGCCGACGAAATCGGTCATCATATTGTTGTAATCCAGTCTTAAGCGCATGGACTCCTTCCATTTTCTGTTGTTGTACCTGAAACCCATTGTAATTTTTCTCCTTGTTTTTTCTATTGAAATGCCGATCACGTACTTCATTCCCTATCGGCTTATTTTTATTCGTAATTTATCGTACTGCCCCGCACGTCAAGTTGTCCCGCCTTGGTTATTCGCAGGGTTTAAAACCGAAAGCCTTCGACAAACAAATCCGCCGCCGAGCTTTAAAACGAGCCATAAAAACTATCTTATGTTTTCGGCAACATTCATAAGATACTCGTAAGATTCTTTAAGTTCCTCGTTCTTGCCGTAGTTTTCGTTGTATACTTCTATAAGCGCCGCGCCCGAAAAACCTTTATCCGAAAGTCTTTCAAACAGCTCTTTAAAGTCGAAGGGTCCCTTGCCGGGCAAACACAACCTGCCGTTTTCGTCAATGTCCGAAAGATGAACGGTAACTATATCCTCGCCCATCTCTTCGAGGTAAGGAATATATCCCTCGCCCGAATCCCTCGCCTGCTTGATATCGAGCGTGCCTTTCAGCTTCGGGCAGAAGTTTTTAACCGACGAAAAAAACGACGGGTGATTGTAATACGCCCACTCAACGTTTTCGAGAGCGAGAGAAACGCCGTACTTTTCGCACTCGTCGCAGAGATTCGAGAACAGCCCGCCTATCCGTTGAAAGTCCGTATAGGCAATCTTCTTTTTAACCCTTGCCACGCCGTGGAACGTATAGCATTCCGCGCCGAGAATTTTTGCTGCGGAAAGCACTCCGCGCGCTATCTCGTAAGCGTCCTCGAGCGCCCGCGGATTAGCGGAAAACAGCTGCGGCTCGAAGTGCGTGTTCAGCGTGTGCACCGAATGAACGCGTAAGTTTCCCTTGTTCTTTTTAAGAAGCTTCGCAAAATCGTCCGTGTACTCGCGATACGTCCCTAAGAAAACCTCGCACACCGGAATGCCCAGGCTGTCGAGATAAGCCACAGATTCCTCGTTGTACATTCTTTTGAATAAGGACGCGGTTGAAACTCCTATTTCGAATTTTTGCATATAACGCCTTAAAATTTTTGCCCGCCCGCGCGCTGCGTAAAAAGCGGCGCGCGGGCAGACGGATTAGTTTACTGTATCAGAATACGGGGTCGATAAGACCGACGTTTCCGTCGTCTCTCAAATAGAGAACTTTAACGGTGTTGGTTGCCTCGTCGAGGAAAACGTAGAACGAGTGACCTACAAGACCAAACTCTTCCATAGCTTCGTTTACGCTCATCGGGCGAAGGTCGAAGCGTTTTGTTTTAACAAGCTTCGGTTCCGGCTCGCTTCCGTCGGCATAGATGAACTTGTCCTGGAAAGCCCCGGATTTAAGCTGCTTTTCGATCTTTGTACGGTGCTTGTAAATCTGGCTTTCGATTTTCGGCAGAACTATATCGAGCGCGTCGTAGAAATTATCGGCATACGCCTGAGCGCGCAAGAAATTGTTCTTGTAATCCATCTGAATCTCCATTTTGCACTGTTTGCCTTCTTTCTTAAGGCAAATTTTGCAAAGTGTGTCATCGTCGAAATACTTATCGAATTTGTTAACTTTCTTTACGATGATGTCATTAAGTTTTTCGCTCATCTGATAGTTTTTACATACAGTTTCAATACGCATAGTGATTCTCCTTTTTTTATTTATTTTACCGTATATTTGTTACGGAAATGTTAAAAATCGAACAATTTTCGTTAAAAAAGCAAAACCTGTTCTCTTTTTGTTTCCCGTTTTGTCAGTACCGTGTTTTCATAAATCTGAACTGCCCGTCCGCGTACCCCACGGTGACGTTTTGGTTTTCCGAAAGTTCGCCCGTTATAATGGCGGTGCTTATTCTGTCGGAAAGCTGTTTGTCTACCGTTCTCTTAAGGCTTCTCGCGCCGTACTCTTCGCTGTAACCCTCGCCGAGAATGGCGTCCATGGCGGAGGGCGAAACCGTCAGCAAGATATTTTTCTCGCTGAGCCTTGCCTTAAGTTTGTTTATCTGAATTTCCGCAATCTTCTTGCACTCTTCCCTTGTCAGGTGGTGGAAGCAGATTATATCGTCAACCCTGTTTAAAAACTCGGGTCTGAATTTCTTTCTTAATCCCGAAAGAATATTTTCCTTCATCTGCTCGTAACCGAAAGCTCCGGAGCTTCCCTCCGAAACGAAACCGAGCCTTGTCTTTTTATCGGGCGTTGCCGCGCCGACGTTAGAGGTCATTATGATGACGGTATTCCTGAAATTAACCGTCCTGCCCTTGGAGTCCGTCAGTCGTCCGTCGTCGAGCACCTGCAAAAGCAGATTGAAAATATCCTCGTGCGCCTTTTCTATCTCGTCGAATAAAACCACCGAATAGGGTTTGCGGCGGACTTTCTCTGTAAGCTGACCTTCCTCGTCGAAGCCCACGTACCCGGGGGGCGAACCGATGAGCTTGGAGACGGAGTGCTTCTCCATATATTCGGACATATCAATGCGGATAAGGTCGTTTTCGTCTCCGAACATCGCCTCCGCAATGGCTTTGGAAAGTTCGGTTTTACCCACGCCCGTAGGTCCTGCAAAAATGAACGAGCCTGCGGGTTTGCCCTTTTCGCCGAGCCCCGAACGGCTTCTCCTTATCGCGCGGGAGACCGCCGAAACGGCTTCGTTCTGCCCGATAACCCTCTCGTGAAGTATCTTTTCAAGGTCTAAAAGTCTTTGTTTTTCGCCCGAAGTAAGCTTTGTAACGGGTATCTTCGTCCAGTCGTAAACGACTTTGGCAATATCCTCCCGCCCGATGGGTCTGCAAGCTCTGCCCTCTCTCGCCGCGGAAATCTTCTCCTTGGAAGCGGCTTCGTCTATAAGATCTATCGCCTTGTCGGGCAAAAATCTGTCGGTTATGTACCTGTCCGAAAGTTCGGAAGCGGCTACTATGGCTTCGCTTGTTATTTTTACGCCGTGGTGCTTTTCGTATCTGTCCTTAAGCCCCGTAAGAATTTTAACGGCGTCCTCAACCGACGGCGGGTCGAGCGGTATCTGCGAAAATCTTCTCTCAAACGCGCTGTCTTTTTCTATATATTTTCTGTACTCGTCGTACGTCGTGGTGCCTATAACGGTAAATTCGCCCCTCGCAAGCAGAGGTTTAAGTATATCCGCCGCGTCGAAGTTCCCCTCGCCGGAAGCGCCCGCGCCTATAAGGTTGTGTATCTCGTCTATGAAAATTATAACGTTTCCGCTCTTCTGAACTTCTTCAACCGCGTTCTTCAATCTTTCCTCGAAGTCCCCGCGGTATCTCGTGCCGGCAAGCATTCCCGAAAGGTCAAGCGAAAATATCGTCTTGCCCATAAGGCTTTCGGGCACTCTTCCGTCCGCAATCGCCTGAGCGAAACCCTCTACCACGGCGCTCTTTCCCACGCCCGGCTCGCCAACTATTATCGGGTTGTTTTTTGTGCGGCGAAGAAGTATCTGCGCCATTCTTTCAATCTCTTTATCCCTGCCGATAACCGGGTCGTACTTGCCCTGCCTTGCCCTTTCGGTCATATCTATTCCGTAGGAAGAAAGCGCTTTAAGCGCGTTATCGGGGGCTTTTTTGTTTTTAGCCGAATTTCTTCGGCTGTCATTCGCCTTTGCTTCTTTAATGTCTTCGTCGGCTTTTCTTACGTTTTCCGAGCCGTAATTCTCTTCGTAGTTATCGTCGTAAAAATCGTTCCGATCGTCGCGGCTTCTTTCTATAACCGACACGGGCGTGATATTCTTTTTACCGTTGCCCGACGGGAAAACCGCCCTTTCCGTTTCGGAAAGCAACCCCGCCACGTCTATTTCGAGCGCGCGCAGAATTTCCACCGCGCAGCATTCGCTCTCCAGAAGAACCGCGTACAGAACGTGCTCGGTCGTGATGTAAGAGCACCCCGCCCTTCTCGCAATTTCTTCCGTCTTATCGAGCATTTCCGTGCAGCGCGCGGTAAGCCCCACAAGCGGACTTGAAAACTGAATGGTTTTTATAAGGTAACTTTCGTACTCCGCGAGGGTCACGCCGAAGCTCCTTAACAGCGAGGAAGCCACGCAGTTGGAAACCTTTAACAGTCCGTACAGAATCTGTTCGCTCCCCACGTACCTTACGCCGAACTTAGCGGAAATATCGCCCGCTTCGTCTATAACCCTTACCATATTCTGAGTATACTTTTTCTTCATTTATTCTCCGTGCGTCGCCGCAAAATTATCCGATTTTTCTACTTCTTAAATACCGTTTAAAGCGAAACGCGCAATGTAGCAGCACGTATTTCGTCGCGTTTTTGTTTGTTTTCGGGGGTTTTTATATATTCGAGCACCGCCGGGCGCATATTTACGAGCAAGCTGTTCAAAAGCCTTTCGTCAACGTTATAAAACCCGAAGTACCCGCCGAGCGCCACCGAAACGTAAAGCCTTAAAAACTCCGCGTAGGTCATAAGCCGCGCGCTTTTCAAAAGAGCGTAAGCCCGCATGCACTCGTCCTCGACTTCGAGAGGATTGCTCCTCAACCACTCGTTTCGCTCGGCAATCTCCGCCTCGCAAATCTTGCTCGCGCAAAAATCCACCATGCCGAGTATCTCTTCCTCGTCGTAAGCCAGAGTAACCTCGTTGCTTATCTGATATAGGCACCCCTCGTGGTCGCTGCCCTCGCCGAAAGCCCCTCTTACGGCAAGCCCCAAAGCCTTCATTTCCGAAATATATTTTTTAATTTTTCCGCTTCTCGTAAGCGCGGGGAGAAGAAGCATGACCGAAGCCCGCATTCCCGTTCCGAGGTTCGTAAGACAAGCGGTAACGTATCTGTAATCCCTGTCAAAGGCGAATTTCATTCTCTCGGATAGCTTATTGCTCACGAAAACGAGATTTTCGTACGCCCCGAACAGGTCGAACCCGCCCGCCACGCATTGTATGCGGAGGTGGTCCTCCTCGTTTATCATAACGGAAAGGGTCTCGTCCTCGTTCACTATAACCCCGCCCGAAAGCCTGTTCTGCATAAGCAGCGGGCTTATAACGTATTTCTCTTTAAGGTACTCCGCCTGAAGCGCGTCAAGCTCGCTCATTCTTATAAGCGTGAACTGCCCGAGCGGTCTTAAAGTTCTTGACACAAGGTCTATAATGGGTGCGTTCGCCCCGCCGCTCGCTTTGGACGCAAACGGGAAATCCGCAAGGTTTCTTGCAAGTCTCACTCTTGAAGAAACGGCGCAAAACGCGTATTTTCCGGGGTTATACATCGACCCTCACCCCCATCGAAGCAAGCCTTTGTTCTATCTCGTTCATGCGCCTTCTTATCCCTTCGGAATTGTCCTCAACAAGCCTTTCGGAAAGCGTCATGTATTCGTGTTCGAGCATCATTACGGTCATTTCGAACTGTTTCTTTTCTCTGTTGGAAATAACCCCGCCCTGAAATTTATCTATAACCGTCTCCAGTCTGTTTTTAAAAAAGGCAAAGCAATCGGCGCAGCCTAAAAATCCCGTGCGCTTTATTTCGGAAAAAGAAGCCCCGCATGTAGGGCACTTCGTTTCCAGCCCGAGGATGCTCCCCGTTTTCCGTGCGGGCGTTTTGTCCGTTTGTTTTTCCGTTTGCCCGTTCGCCTGCTTTTCTCTCACGGAAGTTCTGCCGTCTGCATTCGGGTTTTCCGTCGCGCCGTCCGCGTTCGCCCTTGCATTCTGCGCAGGTCTTTGGGGCATGTCGTCTTTATACTCCGCCCTGCGCCTCTCGTCTCCCGCGGGCGCGCTTTCGGGAGAGGAAAGGAACGCGTAGCAATCGTCGCACAGAAACACGTCGGTAATAACGCCGCCGTTATTATATTTATACGGCTTCGCACCCTGCTTGTTACAACGACTGCAATTCATCTGCTCCTCCCGAATTTTTTCTATAAATATTATAACAGTAAAACAGTTTTTTGTAAATAGGTTTTTTAAAGCTTTTTTCGAAAAAATCAAAGGATTTTTATACTTTTCGACAAATTCGTCAAAACATCCGAAATTCCGCCGCGGCAGCCCTCGCCCCTCCCGAGCTTTTTGTCCTTTCCGTTAAATTTTCCCCTTGAATTTTTCCATATAATCCCCGCCGCCGGGATTTGACGGACTTCCTGACCCGCAACTTTGTAAAAACAAAAAAGAGCGGAGATTTTACTCCCCGCTCCCGAGAAAAAATTCAATTTAAATAAGAATACACAACACCCCGCCTTTGCCCTCGTTTACTATGCGGGAAACCGTCCTGCGCATTTTGTTCCTTGCGGGGACGGGCATCGCGTCAAGCTTACCTGCAATGCTCTCGCGCACGAGCGCGGACAAAGGTTTGCCGAACATATTCGTCTGCCAGATTCCGTTCGGGTTGTTTTCGAATTCGGAAAGAAGGTAGTTTACAAGTTCCTCTCCCTGTTGTTCGCTTGCGACGCTGGGGCTTACCTCCGCTTCCACGTCCACCTTCATTATGTGCAGGCTGGGCGCTTCGGCTTTAAGTCTAACGCCGTACCTTCCGCCTTTCTTGACTACTTCCGGCTCGTTCAGCTTCATCTCGTCAACCGACGGAGTAACCACCCCGTAGCCCGTCTCCTGCGCGTCGGAAAGTGCCTGTTTAAGCTTGATATAGGCGGCTTTTGCGTCTTTAAGCCCTTTTACGTAACTCATAAGGCTAAGCTCGTTTTCGATGTTTTCCCCGCATTCTTCGCTTATAGCCCTATAGAAAAGGTCGGGTTTAGCCTCTATTTTGTATTTTAAAGCGCCCGTGGACAGTTCCGCCGTGGTTTCTGCAGGCGGAAAGACGTTTTCGTTATCCGAAAAAGCGTTTTCAAAAATCTCGTAGTCGCTCATTTTGCGCATTTTATCCGCGTTTTCGGTCACTTCTTTCAAAATGCCGCTTATAACGGGGTGGTCGCACGCAAGCGCCCTCATCCATTCGGGCAGCTCCACGTCTATGCGCCTTACGGGGAACTCCATAAGCACTTTTTCAAACACCGCGTTCACGTCGTCGCCTTCCATTTTAAGAACGTTAAGCGGCAAAACGGGCGCGGCATACTTTTCGGAAAGCGCCGCCGCAAGATCGTTCGCCTCTTTAGAAGACGCATCCTTACAGTTTAAAACTACCGCGAACGGTTTGTTGAGCGACTTCAATTCCTTAACTACGCGCTCCTCAGCCTTAACATAGTCCGCGCGCGGAATATCGCCTATGCTTCCGTCGGTCGTGACTAAAATGCCTATAGTGGCGTGTTCGGAAATAACCTTCTGCGTTCCTAGCTCCGCCGCCCTTTCAAACGGCATAAGCTCTTCCGACCAAGGCGTTTTCACCATTCTCGGCTCGCCGTCCTCTTCGTGCCCGACGGCGCCCTCCACAAGATATCCCACGCAGTCGATAAGCCTTATTTTAGCCGAAGCCTTGCCGAGTTTAACGGTAACCGCGTTTGCGGGTACGAACTTCGGTTCGGTAGTCATAATGGTTTTGCCCACCGCCGATTGCGGAAGCTCGTCGGTAGCCACCTGCTTTTTGTTTTTGCCTTCGATACCCGGAATGACCAGTTTTTCCATAAATCTTGAAATAAACGTGGATTTACCCGTACGGACGGGACCGACGACTCCAACGTAGATTTCGCCCGCCGTTCTTTCCGCAATATCTCCGTAAATGTCGTTGCTTTGCATAAAAAAACCTCCCTCGGTTGCCGCATCCGCCCGTTCCGTTTTACAATGAAGCTTAAAAACAAGCGCCGTTGCGGAAAGATTTTGCGGCTCGATACACTTTAACATATGAAGCGTTTCCCCCGCATATTACAAAAAAACGCAACTTTGCGAAAAAACATAGAGATTTCATTCTTAATCACTAAAAAAAGAAGCGGCTAATTAAAACCGCTTCGTTAAAAATCTCTATAAAATTTTACTCTTAAAAACCTCAGGGCTTCCGTTCCCCGTAAACTTTTACTCTTCCTTTTCTGCGGAAACGCCGTTCTTCTTATCAAGGCGTTTCTGTTTAAGTTTCTTTTTATAATTCTTAATCATCTGCGACCAGCTCGTAACGTGCTCGTCCCCCGTAATAAGCCTTTCTATGTTTGCGTAGTGTGCAATCCAGGTAAGGCAGCAAATGCCGAGTACGAAGAACGTGGAAAGCAGAATGGCAAGCATCATATCGTTGGAAGAAGGCGCTCTGTACCCCAGACTTTCGTTATAAACGTACGTCGTGTAAAAATAAACTTCCGCGGCGATGGCGGGCGGAGTAACCGCGATGAGCGACCCCATAGACCCCATGCTTGTAATAAGGATGAACACAAGACCGCACAGTGCGCTGGCAATGCCGTACAAAGGGTTCGCCACGACGAAAACGCCTATCGTTGCGGCTATTCCTTTGCCCCCTTTGAATTTCAGGTAGAAAGGGAAAATGTGCCCTAAAACAGCAAAAAACCCGCACATATACTTCGTCATATCGGCAAGAACGAACGGCGTGCCGTCGAGCAGAACGTTCTTAAAACACAGGTACCCGAGAAGCGTCGGAATGCCGCCCTTAGTCATATCGAGCAGCAAAATGGCAATGCCCGTTTTAAGCCCGAAGTTACGGCTCATATTCATCATGCCGGGGTTGCCGCTGCCTATGTTCCTTATGTCGCGCCCCTTGCTTCTGGATATTATTATCGAGAAATTTATACTCCCGATGAGGTAGGAGCCGACCGCGAATATCACGAGCAGCCACCAGATATCGGCAAAACTTTTTTCAATCATCGAAGCAAATCAATCCTCGTCTTTATTTCTCGCCCTGACGAAAAGTCTGATAGGCGTGCCCGAAAAATCAAACGAACGCCTCAGGCTGTTTTCAAGGAAACGTTTATATGAAAAATGCATCAATTCCTCGTCGTTCACAAAGAATACGAAGGAGGGCGGGCAAACTCCGTCCTGTACGGCGTAGTAAATTTTAAGGCGCCTGCCGTTCTTTGTGGGCGGCTCGGTAGTTCTCACGCAGTCCGCAACGAAGTCGTTAAGCGTACCCGTGGTTATCCTCGTTTTCGCGTGTTCAAGAACCTCGTCCGCAAGCGGAAAGAGCTTTTCCGTTCTCTGCCCCGTTTTTGCGGAAATGTAAACGGATTTGAAGTAATCCATAAACGCAAGGTCGCACTTAAGCTTATCGTTGAATTTATTTATCGTGCCCGTATCTTTTTCCACAAGGTCCCACTTGTTCATAACGATAACGGTGGGTTTGCCCTGTTCGTGTGCGTAGCCGCATATTTTAACGTCCTGCTCGGTAATGCCCTGAGAAGCGTCTATAACGCAGAAAACCACGTCGGCACGTCTTATGGAAGCGAGCGCGCGAATAACCGAATAGTATTCAACGTCCTCCTCCACGCTTCTTTTTCTTCTTATGCCTGCGGTATCTATTAGCGTATAGTTTTTGCCCTTATAGCACAGCGGGGTATCCACGGAGTCCCTCGTCGTCCCCGCCATATCCGAAACGATAGTCCTTTCAAAACCAAGAAGCTTGTTCGTCAGGCTGGATTTGCCCGCGTTCGGCTTGCCGACCACAGCGATTTTAACGTCCTCCACGTCGTCGTCCGCTTCGGCTTCCTTGTCGAAGAACGAACAAACCTCGTCCAGAAGGTCGCCTATCCCCTGCGATTGTTCTGCGGAAATACCTATAGGCTCGCCCAGCCCGAGGCAGTAAAAATCGTAAAGTAAATCGGGCGAATAGTTATCGAGCTTATTTACCGCAAGCACCACGTTTTTGCCCGAACGGCGAAGCATATCCGCCACGTCGTAATCGGAGCCGGTCAGCCCGGCTTTTCCGTCGCATACGAAAACAACCACGTCCGCGGTTTCAATAGCCACGTCCGCCTGTTTTTTGATGTGCGACCACATCTCGTCCTCGCTTTTAAGCTCCAGCCCGCCCGTGTCTATAAGAATGAACTTTTTAGTAAGCCATTCGCAATCGGCGTAGAGCCTGTCCCTCGTTATGCCGGGGCGGTTTTCCACAATTGAAATTCTCTTCCCCGCAATTTTATTGAAAAGCGTCGATTTTCCGACGTTAGGGCGACCGACTATCGCCACAATAGGTTTTGCCATATTTTTTTCCTTTTATAATAAAGTAAGTTATTTTCAATTACTATTCCGAAGCCGTGCAAGCATTACCCCTTGCACTAACCCTTACATAAAAGCCCTTGCCGGGAAGCGAAAAAATCACTCTTCCGACCTCGGCGGGTAAATCTCGTTAAGCTTTTCGAGGCTTAAAGTAAGCGTGTCGAAGAAACTCTCCCCCGTGCCGCGCGTTATCCTGAAGTTCTTGCCGGACTTCTGTTCAAGCTCCGCAAGGGTCATTCCGTCGAGGAAAACGTCCTCGAATTCTTTAAGCATATTGCAGGGGATAACCACCTCGTCAAACGGCTCTTTAAAATTAAGCACGGCGCGCAGAACGTCGCCGCCCGTAAGCAAGCCCGAGCAGTTGACCGTACTGCCGAAAAAATCGTTTACAACGCCGATAACGTGCGTTTTAAGCCCCTTACAGTATTTTTCGACGAGCCTCGCCTTGCCCCTTATGAAGTGTTCGGCGCTCGTTCCCGTAATCAAAAGGAATGTCCTTTCGTACTCTCTTTTTTCAAGCGCGTCGTCAAGTTCTTTTGAAAATTTCGCGGTCATTCCCACGCCGTTTTCTATCTGAGGAAACTCGCCGTAAAACTCGTACGGCTTAACCTCTCTTCCGGCTTTAAAAAAGAATTCGTCCGCAAGCGTAATGAAGTTCACTCCGAACTCCTTATTCAGCGCGTCCGCCTGATCTATAACGCCGGCGCAGAAGTCCTTAGTAACGTCGTCTATTTTGTAAAGCCCCTCGCGGTATTTTGTTATTCCGCAAGGAACAACGGCAAGCGTCTGCACTTTAGGGTACATTTTGAAAAGTTCCCTTGCCGAATAATCGAGTTCCGCCCCGTCGTTCACGCCACGCACAAGCACTATCTGCGTGTTTACCACGATGCCCGCGTCGGTAAATCTTTTAAGATACCCCGGCAGCCTGTCCGCAAAACGATTGTTCATCATTTTCTTTCTCAGCTCGCCGTTCATCGTGTGCACGGAAACGTACAAAGGAGAAAGTTTGTATCTTATAATTCTTTCAACGTCTTTTTCGGTGAGGTTTGTAAGCGTAACGAAGTTCCCGCACAGAAAGCTTTGGCGGTAATCGTCGTCCTTGACGTAAAGCGTATCGCGCATGCCGCAGGGCATTTGCGCCACAAAGCAGAAAATGCAGTTGTTGTGGCAGGTTTTTATCTTCAGTCCGTCGTCGGCAAAAGCAAGCCCGAGCGTTTCGTCCTCGTCCTTTTCTATCTCGTAATCGGTTTGATTGCCCTTCTTATCTGCAACGGTCAGAACGAACTCTTCCTTTGAATCGTAAAAAAGGTAATCGAGGATATCCTCCGCGGGGTATCCGTCAAAAGCCAATATTTTATCGCCTTTTTTCAGCTTCAGCTCCCTGCCTATGCCGAATTTATAAACCTCTGAAATTTCAAGCATAAATATATTATACCCGAATTTTCCGTTAAAGTAAAGAAAAAAACGGGCGCCCCTCAAAAGGAACGCCCGAAAAATTCGGTCTGCCGAATATTACTTTTTGTAAAGCATGGACGAGTAATCTACGCCGCCGTTCTGGTGCTGATACTTAAAGGTACTGGTGTTGTTGTAAACCTTGAAGCGGAAGTTTTCTCTTCCTGCGGAACAGTAAATAGGTTCTGCCATACCGAACAAACTTACGGGTACGCTGTAATCCTGGAATTTACCCGCAAGGTCCTTGCCGAACGGGAACTTTTCAACAAGGTTAGCGGTATCTACGTAGCTGTAATTCTTGCCGCCGCCGTAGTAAGCTATAGCGCCGTTAATGTAGTTAGTACCGTCGTAACCACTATCCAAAATTGTAGCTGCATCGTCATTCAATTCAGAATACTTCTTAAGGAGAGAAGAAACGTTCATATCGAACATACTTTCAACTTTATTAAGGCTGTCGCCGACAAGACCGCCGCCCGTAAAGTTGCCTTCTTTCTTTTCAATAATGGTGTCGCTGTTTACGGTTGTAACGTCTTTCCAGTCGCCGAACAAAACGTTGCCCTGAAGTCTTAATACCGAGGGGTACATAGTTCCCGCAACGCCCTTCCAGCCGAGCTGACTGCCGAAGAGGAAGTTAGGGCTCCAATCCCAACCGTCAAGGCAAAGACCGCCGAACGAAGTATCGAGACCTACGCAGAACAAACCTGCTTTCTCGAAAACGCAATCTTTAACGGTAACGTCCGTAAGAACGTATTTGTTATAGAAGTCCGCGCCCGCGTTATAGTTAGCCGCGTTGTTGTAGTTTGCTTCGGTGTAATCGTAACCGTCAAGCAAAGGCGAAGCGTTCAGATAGTTTTCTTCCGTCCTGTCGTTCTGTCCTAAAATACCTTTGTCTTTCTCGGGTTGAGGAATCTTCTTAACCTGGTTGGAGCCTATCTTCATAATAAACTCTCTCGCATAAGAGAGCTTGGAATTATTTATCGAGAACGAAATTCTGTAATCGTTTGCGCTGCTGCTCGTGAACGAGGGGGTGTGTGCCTTGCCGTAAACTCTCAGGCAGGTTCTGCCGTTAGCTATTTCGCTGTAGCTTACCGAGCAGTTATTGCCCATAACTTCGAGAACGGTGCCCGCATTGTTAAGTTTTGTAAGGTCAACGCTCTTTCCGTCATCAGAGAGAAGCGCGCTGTCGTCGCAACCTTTAAGAACTACGTTATTGAGCTTCAACCCGTCCTTTTTCAAAAGGAATATGATGTTATCCTGAGATTTAACGCTTACGGAAAGCGTAGCGGACTTAATGGAAACGAGGTCTATAGGACCGTCGAAGTAATCGCGGCTGCCGTTCCAATATGCGTCTTTAAGGCTTGCGCCGCTCTTGATAGCGGGTTTGGTTATATACTGACCGCTTACGGTAAAGCCGTTGCCGTACACGTTTCCGGTGAACTCCAAACCGACTCTTATTTTAATGTCCTGCTTCTGGTTCTTATAGAACTGCGTATCCGCGGTAGGAGCTATTTCCGTAGTGTAGTTATTAAGGAAGGAAACGAGTTCCGAAGCCGTCTCTATATCCTTTCCGTGTTGAGCAAGGGAGATATCGCTGAGTATAACCGTTTCGTAACCGTCTGCGGTGTAAGCCGAACCGGAAGCCTCGCCCGTAGCGGCATTGTAATTTCTGCCCTTGTTTATGCGAACGAGATGTTCGTCGTTATAAGCGTTTATGCCCTTTGCTTTGTAGTCAATCGTTATCTTGGACTTAGCGTCATCGCCGAGACCCTGAACCGAAGCGGTAATCGTAACCAAGCCGCTCTTATCGCCGAGGGTATAACTTCCGTCGTTGTCAACGCTTATAATCGAGTTATCGCTCGAAGAATATTCTATAAGCGAACGCTGAGACTCGTCAAGCTGATCGAGAGAAACGGTAGCGAATTGTTTTCTATTGTTCACGAATTCGGAAACGACCTGCGCGCCGAATTTACCGTTAAGCGTAGCTTTTTGAAGCGAACCGTCTGCAGCGAATTCATAACCGCCGAAAACGTAATCTTTTTCGTAGCTGTCGAAAGCCTTTTTATAACCGGTGAAGCTGTTTTCGTCAACGGTAAGGTTGCTTATCGGCATAACCGCTTTTACGGTAGCCTGAGAAATCTGAACTTTTTCTGCAACTTTACCGGTTTCAAGGTCGTAAGCCGTTGCGGAAACGTTGAACTCTCCGCCCTTATTGATGGTTAATTTGTTACCGGAAACAGTCGCATAACCTTCTGTAGCTCTGTAGGTTACACGGTATTTTTCCTCCCAACCTTCGGGAAGTCTTGGCGACAATTTATACGTAAGCGAAACGTAGAAGAAACTTGTAGTCTTATCGTCTTCCGTTTTGATAAGAACTTTGCCCTTTTCCTCGGGTTCCTCAACGGGGGTTATAACTCTTTCGTAACCGCAAACGTTACACGTCGTGTCCTCATCGTCCGTATAAACGTGTTCGCCCTTCTGGGAAACGAGGCTCGTATGTTCGCAGGTAGCCGCATGCCAGTGATAGGTTGCGTCCTTGCTCCATTCTTCGCTGTAAGTGTGCGTATGAGTTGTAGACGAGCTGCTGTCCCCCGAAGAAGAACTGCCGCTGTCAGAACTGCCGGAATTATTTCCGCCGATATCGCACGATGCCGAAAATACCGTCAGGAAACAGACGAGTATAACGGACAACACTGAAATAAACGCGTTTTTAAACAAACGAATTCCGTTTCTATTTTTCATTTGAAATCCTCCTCTTTATAACAAAAACGACATTCATACTTGTATTATAGAAATACAGTTTAAAATATTCCTTTTGAAATAAAATATCATAAATTTCACCAAAAGTCAACTACATTTCACACAATTTTTATTATTTGCTGATAATTGTAGTTATTTATACTCATTTTTATGCAAAAAACGACATCGCGCGTTACCTCCTGCTAACCCGCCGCAGTTTTTCCTCCGCATTAGCCTTCCGAATGCCGTTTTTTAAAGAAAAAAAAGGGTCGACCGCTATCGTATCGAACCCTTTGTTTCCCCGTTCAGCCTATTATATATAAGGTTATACTGTTTTGCGGCAGCTAATAATCCTTTCCCTTTCCGCAAACAGAGCAAACTTTTGTGAAAAGTCCCTTGAATTTTCCCCCGCAGTGCGCGCAACGCTTATCGTCTTTTGCATATCTTATTAAGTTCGAAACAATCTTCAGCTGCTCTTTCGCAACTTCATTACCTTGATCCGCTGCCTTCGTAAGCCAATACGCAGCCCTCTCGTAGTCCAACTTTACTCCTTGACCTTTCCTATAACATATACCCAAAGCAGCTTGCGCATTCGCGTTACCTTGATCCGCAGCCTTTGTAACCCAATACACTAATTTTTTATCGTCTTTCTTTACGCCATAACCGTTACCATAGAACAAACCCAGATTATTTTGTGCTTCGGCATACCCCTGTTCTGCAGCCTTTGTATACCAGTATACGGCTTTTTCATAGTCTTGCTTTACCCCTTCACATTTATAATACATGCAACCCAAATTATATTGTGCATTGGCATAACCCTGTTCTGCAGCCTTCGTATACCAATATACGGCTTTTTCATTGTCCTTCTTTATGCCCCTACCGTTAGAATAGTTCATCCCTAAATTATATTGAGCTACCTCATTGCCTTGATTCGCCGATTTTACATACCAATATACGGCTTTTTCATAATCTTGCTTTACGCCTCGACCGTTATCATAGCACAAACCTAAATTATTTTGTGCTTCCATATCACCTTGCGCTGCCGCCTTTGTGTACCAATATACGGCTTTTTCATAGTCTTGCTTTACGCCTTGACCTTTATCATAGCACAAACCTAAATTAAACTGCGCATCAGTATCGCCTTGCTCTGCTGCCTTCGTATACCAATACACAGCCTTTTCGTAGTCCTGCTTTACGCCTTGACCTTTATCATAGCACGCACCCAAATTACATTGAGCATCGGCATTACCCTGCTCTGCAGACTTGGTATACCAATATACAGCCTTTTCGTAGTCTTGATCCACGCCTTTGCCAAAATAAAAACTATTACCTAAATTAAACTGCGCATCAGTATCACCCTGCTCTGCCGCCTTCGTATACCAATACACAGCCTTTTCGTAGTCCTGCTTTACTCCTTCACCGTTACAATAGCTATTACCCAAATTATATTGAGCTTTAGTATCGCCCTGCTCTGCTGCCTTCGTATACCAATATACAGCCTTTTCGTAGTCCTGCTTTACTCCTTTGCCTTTATCATAGCACACACCTAAATTATATTGTGCTTTAGCATGCCCCTGTTCTGCCGCCTTCGTATACCAATATGCAGCTTTTTCATAGTCTTGCTTTACCCCTTCACCATTCTTATAACAAACGCCCAAATTATATTGAGGAGCAGCCTCACCCTGCTCTGCAGACTTGGTATACCAATATACAGCCTTTTCATAGTCCTGTTTTACGCCTTGACCGTTATAATAGCACGCACCCAAATTACATTGAGCCTCCGCATTGCCCTGATCCGCCGCCTTCGTATACCAATATACAGCCTTTTCGTAGTCCTGCTTTACGCCTTGACCGTTATCATAGCACGCACCCAAATTAAATTGTGCTTTCGCATAGCCTTGATCCGCCGCCTTTGTAAACCAATATACAGCCTTTTCGTAGTCCTTATTTACGCCATCACCGTAATAATAGCTACGCCCTAAAAGACATTGCGCTTCGGCATTACCCTGATCCGCCAATTTAAATAATTCTTCAGGCGTTGCATTTAAAAATTCATCAGTACCGCTCATATTTTTACCCCTTTTGCATTTAATACATTCATTATACACTAAAACCTATGTTTATTCAAATAATTTGATAATATTTAGCGTTTTTTATGAATAATGTTTTTCCTCGCCCTTTTTTTTCCGAAAAAATACATCACTCCTCACGCTGCCATCTTTTCGCCCTCGGCTGAGCGAACCCGGGCGCGGGCATCGCACAAAACCGCCTTCCTTTTTTTATTCACTCCCCCCGTCTCTCCCACTCCGCCACATTTCTCCCGCGCCACGTTCTTCCCCTTACACTCATTTCAAAAAGAAATACCCACTCTACCGCGAATGATGGGAATACTCGCTCCGCTCGTGACGGTCGGGCGAAGTAAAACTCTTTCCGCCCCGCAATTCCCCGCACTAAAAAACATCTCTCCGCCCGCTTCCATCTTTTCCCCCTCGGCTGAGCGAACCCGGGCGCGGGCATCGCACAAAACCGCCTTCCTTTTTTTATTCACTCCCCCCCGTCTCT
>CAKQLR010000033.1 GCA_934254725.1 uncultured Clostridia bacterium
GGATTTATATCTATACGAACCGACGAGCCGATAGAGCGCGTTCTGTTCGGTGATTTATTGAAAAAAGGATTTATGTCATGACGTTGTTAACACCACTCGGGCTTTTAGGTCTTATAGGAATAATAATTTTAATTATTATCTATATCATCAAGCCTAATTTTCAACAAAAATTCATATCGAGTACTTTCGTATGGAAGAAAAGTTTGAATTATAGAAAAAGAAGGTTGCCGTCGGGCAGGTTTAAGGAATTGTTGCTTATAATCTGTCAGGTACTGCTTATTTCGTCGTGCGCAATTATCCTTGCCTATCCGGCTATAGAAACGAACGCAAGGGAAAACAGCGACGAAACCGTCGTGATAGTAGACGCATCCGGCAGTATGATGACTGTTTCGGACGACTTGACAAGGTACGAAAAAGCCGTAGATCAGACAGACAAAATATGCAAGCAAACGCTTGAAATAGGCGGAAAGGTAACCATAATCAAGGCAGAAGCAACCCCGAAGATTTTATTCCTTCGTGCGGACTTGTCAAATGCCGATTTATATAACGAAGCGATTTATCAATTAAAAGACGAAGGCGCATGTACGTATGGCAAAGCGGATATAGAGGCTGCTATGAACGCCGCAAAAGAAGTAACCGCGATAAATGCGGGCGCTTCCGTTTACCTGGTTACGGATAACAGCTATCTTTCCGTTCCGGAGGGCGTGAATATAGTTGACGTAAAGAATGCGTCTGAGTGGAACGCCGGCGTTATCAAAGCCGAAATGAAAAAGGTGAACGGCTTCTTTAATGCGAATATCACTCTCGGTTTATACGGCAACGAAAACAAAACAATACCCGTAAAACTCGTAATAAACGGAGTAAGGACTTCAGGTTCGTCCTCCGGCAGCGAAAGCGGCGGAAGTTCTTCTTCCGGTTTAACTGTAACGCTTGAAACTTCCGTGGACTGCATTGCGGGCAGGGAAACTACCCTTGTTATTTACAGTGGCTCGCTTTCCGAAGATTTAAAATCCAACCCGGAAGCAGGCATTTACTATAAATCGTATGCGGAATGCGGTTGGGCTGCAAGTAACGGCGACAACTACCAGCTCCTCGGGTACGAAGACGCAAACGTAACCGTCGGCAGTAATAATGACAACTACGAGATAGATGACTCCTATTTTATAGGCGGCGCAGATAATAAGCCGCTTAAAATACAGTATTTCAGCTTGAACCGTTCGTTCTTGCTTGAAACGCTTCTGGAAGTAGTAAGGGATTATTATGACGGCATTTGGGAACTCGAAATTAGTTCCGTTCAGGACGCAAACGCATACAAGACCGAAGGTTTTGACTTTTATATCTTTGAAAATCATATTCCCGCAACTATTCCTAACGACGGAACGGTGTTTTTCTTAAACCCTCCGCCGACTAACAAACTCGAAGCGCTCGGTATAAATATAGCCATGAGTGAAGAGGTTAAAGGTGCAGAAGGGAAAGGCGGTCCTCTTGCCGCGGAAACGTCTTCTCACCCGATAATGTCTCACGTTTCGGCGGATAAGATTTTCGTTACGATGTTTTCGCCTATAGAAATTGCTGAAAGCGAGGGGTACGATATACTTATTTCCTGTTTATCCAAGCCCGTTGTCGTATCGAAAAATTCAGGGGAAACAAAACTTCTTTTAATGACGTTCCCGTTGGAGAATTCAACAATCTCGGTAAATCCGGAGTTCGTCATGTTGTTCCTGAATTCGCTCGATTATTTCCTGCCCGCAACTCTCAGTTCGGACAGCTGCGAAGTAGGCGAGCAGATAGAAATCAACTGCCGCGGCAAAATGGTAAGAATAGTATCCGCCTCGGACTCGGCGGAGTTTACGGAATTCCCCGAAAAGATGACGTTCTATGTTCCTAACGTTTACGTCGTCACCACTGTTTTGTACGGCGGAACGGAGGGCTTTGAAAAGACGGAAACGGAATTGCTTTTCGTCAGACCTTCCGCAGCCGAAAGTAATATTTTTAATGAAGAAATAACTCTTACTTCACCGTTCGAGATAGACGATTACAATGACTCGGTGGTAGATTATACCGTATATTTTGCCGCCGCGCTCACGGCCCTCGTGTTCTTCGAATGGCTGCTGAATCTTTTGCAAGGAGCTTAAAAGGAGGTAATAAATGACAGGTTTAACAATAATGTTTTCCCGCCCCTGGTACTTATTGCTCCTCGTGGCGATAGCGGCTATGGTGCTTATCCCGCACTTTTTGCTCAGCAAAAAATACAGAAGGACAAGAAACCGCATTATACCTATAGTATTTCATCTCCTTATAGCCACTTTTGCCGTAAGCTTGCTTGCGGGCATAACGTTTACCTACTACGTACCAAATCTCGAAAACGAGATAATAGTAGCGGTGGATTTATCCGCAACGACGGATAAGGCTCGCGATACGCGCGACGAACTTGTAAGTTCTATAATAGAACAAGCCGAAGGTAATAACTATAAAATAGGCATAGTCACTTTCGGGTTCGGCTATAATCTTGCTTCTCCGCTTACTTACGATACGAACAAAGCTTTTGAGGAATACAAAAAAGCAGCGCAGCCGGACGATATCACGGCAACGGATATAGCTTCTGCCGTGAACTTTGCGGCTTCTCTGTTCGAACACCCGAAGTCCGGCAAAATCATAGTGGTGACCGACGGTAAAGAAACGGATAACGAATTGGCTGTAGCGTCCCGCTTTGTTGCGGCAAAAGGCATTCTGCTCGACAGCGTTTACTTCGACGAAGAATCGACGGTAACGGACGTACAGGTTTCAGGCATTTCTCTTCCCGAAAGATATTTCAGAGAGAAAGAAAAGGTTAATATAACGGTAACCATAAATTCCACAAACAAGGAAACGGTTTCTCTCACCCTTATGGACGGTGAAACCGCAGTAGAAAGCGCGCAGAACGTAAAGTTAGAGCTTAGCGACGGTTCTCAGAATTTTGAGTTTTCATACGAATTTCCTACGCGCGGGGTGCATAAATTAAGAGCTTCGATTACGTCGGAAAACACTCTGACCGTCAACGATTCTTATAATGCGTACGTCAATATCGAGAACTACAACAACATTCTTATAATCGATACGTACGACGATGACTCGGATTACCTCGTTCCTCTTCTGGAGGGGAAAAACGCGGACGGAAAATATAACTATCTTCTCGGCGATCAGATGGAAAACTTCACCGTGACCCGCAAGAAGATAACGGACGATGACGTTCCAAAAACGGTAAAAGAGTTTTTAAATTACGACGAGATAATAATAAACAACGTTTCGGTCGAGACTATGAACGAGATCGAAGGTTTTCAATCGGAACTTGAAACTTACGTAAAAGAGTACGGCGGCGGTTTGTTTACCGCAGGCGGAAACGACCCGAACGGAAACGTAAACTTGTACAGAACCGCGGATCTCAGCGGAAGCGTACTTCAGAATATGCTCCCCGTAAGCATAAACAATTACAGACCGAAGCTCGGAATAATGTACATCATAGACGTATCCGGCTCAATGCAGGGCGACTCTATAGACAGGGCGAAGTCTGCTGTAAAAACGGTTTTGGACACTCTTGATCCGAGCGACAGAGTCGGTGTTATGACGCTTGCTTCTTCGTACGAAAAGATACTTCCGTTAACGTCAGTAAGCGAAAAGGATAAGATAATAAAAGCAGTAAACGAACTTGGCGGCAACGGCGGCACGGAATACTGTCCTTCGGTTTCCACTGCGGCGGCGTCGCTCAAGGCGGACTCAAAAATAGACAGAAGACACATAGTTATCATTTCGGACTGTCAGGTCGCTGATAAGGAAGTTTCAAATTTCGAAAGCATGATGGACGATTACTATACTCAATCGGATATTACGATATCCATAATAGGTATAGGCGTAACAAAAGGTTCTAAGGAATTTAACGATTTCGACCCGTTGTGCAAGCGCTTCGGCGGCACGCTCTATCCGATAGTAGGCGATTACTCCAACATATCCAACCTTCTCAGGGAAGACGTAAAAATGGATATCGTTCAGAACGCCAACCCGAAGCCCGTTCACCCCAAATATGCCGCAACCGTAAACGGCAGATATATAGGCAGCGACCTTGTCGTTCGCGGTTCCAAAAAGGAAAACGAAATCGGCTTTATGTTGGGCGGTTATTACGGCGGCGAACTTAAAAAGGACGAAGACGACGGTAACTCTTACCTCGCTATAACGGGGCAGTACGAAGTGCCGATATTTGCTCTCAGAGATTACGGAAAAGGCAAAGTAGGCTCGTTTATGTGCGATTTAAAGGGTAATTGGTCGAAAGGACCTTACGAAGACGAGGACAAGAAAAGCGCAGACGGGCTTTACGACAGTATTTACGGTCAACTGTTCGTTTACAGAATGCTTCACAGTATTATGCCCACGGAGGACATAAAGCAAAAAGAAGTAGCTATTACGCTTTCTGGCGACAATTATTTAACCACGCTCGATGTATATACGGACCTCCGGAAAGGAGAAACTCTCACCGCTGAGATAGAGGATTTATCAGAGCCTGATACAAAGATTTCTCTCGATGAATCTTCAAGCGACGGTCTGATTTACGTTACGGAAGGTTTAAACGAAAATAAAAGCTCTACCACGGCGAAGTTTGTGGTAAAGAAACCGGGCTTTTACCGTATAACCGTTACAAAGAAAGCTGCCGACGGAACAGAAATCAAGGCAGAAGCGTATAAAGCGTTTTCCTATTCTTCGGAATACGACGAGTTCGGATTTGACACGGCGGAAGTAAAGAAGAATCTTAAAGCTGCTTCGGAACGCACCGGCGGAACAATGATAGACGACGGCGATGTAAGCAAAGTTTTCGAGACGTTCGTAACGGCGGAAGCTCGTTCGTACGACCCGAGATATTTGTTTATGATACTTTCTCTCGTACTGTTCCTGCTCGAAGTAGCCATAAGAAAGTTCAAATTCAAATGGCCGCACGAGATTATACGCTCGCTGGTAAAAAAGGAAGAGGGAAAGTGATCCTTTTATACAGGATATTTAAAAGGAAGGATATATAGATGAAAAATTTAAAAAAGATAATAGCCGCGTTTGCTTCGCTTATTCTGCTTTTATCCTTCACGGGGTGCGGCAAGCGAAACGCACTCAATGCTCCCAAGTACTTTGAAATAAATGCCGAGAACGAGCTTTTATGGACTATCGTTCCGAGCGCGAAAAGATATTCCGTAAGCATAACCGATCAAAACGGCTCGGAAAGAATTCTTTCCGAAAGGACGAATAAAACGAACCTTTCCACGTTGGAAGCGGGCAATTACGTTATAAAAGTAAAGGCGATCGGTGACGGAAAAAAGACTTTCGACTCGGACTGGTCGGAAAAACAGTATTTCGGCTCGCAGAACAAATTGGGGCTTGTGTACAAGCTTGCGCCTAACGGAAATTCGTATGAAATATCCAAGGTCGGCAGGGCTGAAGGCGATATAATAATCGAGCCGACGTACCTCAACAAACCCGTAATAAAGATAGGCGAAAGCGCATTCAGAAACGCAACGAGCGTAACAAGCCTGGTTATACCGGATTCCGTTACGGAAATAGACAAATATGCCTTTTACAACTGCACAAAGATGACTTCCGTCACTTTGCCGGACAGCATAAAAACTATAGGAGAGGCGGCGTTTCAATCGTGTACTTCGCTTGAAAGCGTCAAGATACCTCTCGGCGTTACCGTGCTCAACAAAAACGTATTTGCTTACTGCAAATCGCTTGTCAATATAGACATGCACGATAACATTACCACGATAGGAGACGCCGCATTTACCCGTGCGGATAGCGTAAAAGAGATAAAACTTCCCGAAAAGCTTTACTCCATAGGCGAAGAAGCGTTTTCCATGAGCGCCGCCCTTGAAAAAGTAACTTTCGGAAGCGAACTTTTCTATATCGGGAACCGTGCATTTGCATCCGATACTAGTTTGAAACAGGTGGTTTTCGCGGAACAATCCAATTTTACGTACAGCGGAAGAGAAATTTTCGCAAACTGTACTTCGCTTGAAGAAATTGTCTTGCCGGAAGGTATGGCATATATAAACACCGGCGCGTTTAAAGGCTGTACTTTATTAAAAAAGATAAACGTTCCGGACTCCGTTACGGACATAGGCGAAAACGCTTTCCAGGGAACGGAACTGCTCGAAAGTCAAAAGGACAATGATTTTCAGTATATAGGTAAATGGCTTATATCCTGCGGGGAAGAAAGATCAAAAACGTTGACATCTATAGAGAGAGATTCTTTCTCCGCATATGAAAGCGAGAACAACTTGCAGATAGAGGGTATAGCTTCTGCCGCATTCCGCGAATTCGAAGTATTAGAGGAAGTAATGCTTCCCTTCTCCGTCAAATATATAGGCAGCGGCGCGTTTATACAAGCCCCCGCTTTAAACAAATTCGTAGCGAGACCTTTAACCTCCGAAAGAGGAAGTCGTTCAAGCCTGATCACAATAGGAGATTCGGCGTTCAGAAGCTGTGAGAAGCTCGATAACGTTCAGTTTGACTCAAACGGTTCGCTTGAAACCATAGGCTCTTACGCGTTTTATGATTGCACCTTGCTCAGTATAGCCGAAGGCTCGGGCTTTATTCCAAACTCCGTTCAGCGTATCGGCTCGTTTGCTTTCAAAAACACAAAGACGTGGACGGACAGCGCCTCGGACGACATGGTTTACATCGATAACTGGATAGTCGGCTGGAGAAACCAGATAGGTGCGGAAAACGAGATTTACGAGGAGTTAACAGAGGAACAGTTCAATTCTTTATCCGAGGCCGACCAAAAGAAGGTCTTACAGATTATTAATACAAACGAAGGAATCTGGAATAGTTCTCCGTATGAAGTGACCATAAAGGAAACGACGCGCGGCATATCCGATTTTGCATTCTATCATATGTACACTCAGACGATTTCCGGTCTCGACACCACAACCAGAGTGCTGAATATAGGGCAGGGCGCGTTCTATAAGTGCAAAAAACTTACTGGTATAACCCTTAACCCCAATACCACGGAAATTAAGGACCACACGTTCTACAGATGCGAAGCGCTTACTTCTTTCGACATTCCGAGGAGGCTCGAAACTATAGGAGAATCGGCGTTTTACGGCTGTAAATCGCTTACCTCTATAGATTTAACCAGATCGTCAAGACTGACGGATATAGGGGACTACGCTTTCAGTGATTGCAAATCCCTTTCCGAAATAAAGCTTGCCACTTCCTCCGGGAGTTCATATATAAAAAATATAGGCAATTATGCTTTTTACGGTTGTGATAACTCCGGATTAACTTCAATTACTCTTCCCAAGACGTTGGAGAGTTTAGGCGTATATGCATTTGCCAATTGCGCAGGGCTCGAAAGCGTTACGATTGACGGAACAATCACGGAAATTCCCGCATATGCGTTCAGCGATTGCGTTTCTCTTAAAGGGATAGAAATCAAGGACGGCATTACAAAAATAGACGCAGGCGCATTCTTCGGTTGTTCTTCCCTTAGCGAAATAACTTTAGGAAAGGACGTAGAGGAAATAGGCGATTACGCGTTTTCCGGTGTTTTGGCGCAAAACATCGCTATTCCCGCAAGTGTGAAAAGCATAGGCGCTTACGCATTCAGAAACACGCTGCTTACGTCGCTTGTCATCGGTTCGGACGTTCAGACGATAGGTTCGCATCTTCTCTTCGGCAATAACGGTGCTACGATTTATGCGGAAGGCAGCACCCCCGAAAACGGCTGGGCTGAAAAATGGAATTCTTCTTTCCGCCCCGTGGTTTACGGTTGCGTTTTAAGCGCGGATAAATCTTACGTGGTCAGCATAACGGTTACCGAAAAGACCTTTGAAAACACCCTTGCCGAAGGCGGATTAACGGCTCCTCAAAGATCCGGTTACGAGTTCGTAGGCTGGTCGTATTCCGAAGGCGGCAATGCCGAAGTTTCCGCAAAGGATTTACCTACGGTAGCTTCGGGCAGAACGGTTTACGCCGTGTGGAGAGAGAAAGCATAACCGTAATTCTTTCTTCGCCGAAAATCGAGAGATAATTCCACTGCAAATTTCACCGAAAAAGACCTCTTTCGTCATAAGCGTGCGCTTGTATAAGGGGCAAATACTTGACGAAAGAACAGCAATAATGATAAAATAGAAAAGTATGTTTTTACGGAAAATGAATGTATTTATGAATATATATTCATTTAAGCAAATTACCATACGTTTCTTTGAATAAAGAAAACAGTTTGGAGAACACGAAATGAAAAAAAGAAGATTAGTTGTTTTCGCATTGGCTTTGCTTGCCTGCTTGTCGCTCCTTTCTTTGGGCGCTTGCGCAAAATCCTACACGGTTTCGTTTGAAACCAACGGAGGCACGGCGATTCAATCCGTAAAAGTAAAAGAAAACGAATCATATATTCTGCCCGTACCCGTAAAGGACGACTTCGTATTCGACGGGTGGTATTTAGACAGCGCGTTCAAAGGCGAATCCGTTACAAGCGTTCAGCCCACGGGTGATATGACCGTTTACGCAAAATGGTCGCAATTAGCCACTATTACTCTCGACGCGAACGGTGGCAGCCTCTCTTCGACGCAAATCAAATTAAAAGAGGGTCAGAATGTTTACGAGGCGGTAAAAGATTTACAGCCGACTAAGACGGATTGTCAGTTCGCTTACTGGACGGTAAACGGAAAAGAACTTTCAAAAAATCTTACGGCTTCCGCAAACGGAATAACGCTTACCGCAAAATATAAAATAAAATACCAGGTTAACCTGTATAAACAGGAGATAACCGAGGACGGAAAAGCAGGCGGTTATCCCGCTAGGGCGGAGATAATAACCGGATACGCGTTCGCGGGTACCGAGTATGACGTAACCGAAAACCACGAATTCAAAGGCTTTTACGTTTCCGAAGCTACTCACGACGATCAGGTCACCGAGAAAGTTATATCCGAAAAGGCTTCGGAAAACGTGTTCAAAGTTTACTACGACAGAAAGACCATACTCGTAAGATTTTTCTCCGAGTATCCCGACGCGGATCTTACGGAAAAGGTAGTTAACAAAAACGTATTATTCGGCACGAAAGTAGAGTTACCGGTTAAAGATTTTGCCTGCAACGGTTATATGCTTTCCGCATGGAAAGATTTAACAAACAACAAGACCTACGCGGTAAATTCCGTTTCCGAAAAGCTTTTCGATCCCGAAACGAATAAAGTAGGCAGCAACGCAACGCCCGTAACGATAGACTTCGACGAGAACACCGACCTCAGAGCGGAATGGGTAAAAGGCATTCCCGATATGTACGGCGGCTACGACACGTTGTTCCTGACAAAGAACGATGACGGCGTTGAAGAAGCTTACATCCTCAGGGGCGATATCTTCTTTAAATGCGTATACAACGGAGAAGAGGACGGCGAACGTATCTTCACTGTAGAAACAAAAGACAAATTAGTCGACGAAGGTAAAATCTTTGAAGGCAACCTTTATTTCGCATACTCCAGCAGTCAGAGAAGCAAATACAACGCTTCGAGATTTATTTCCGGCAAAGGTCTTTCCTCGACGGAAAAAATGCAGTTCGACGCGTATAACGGCGTTATGTATTTGTTCTACGACGAGAACGGCAGCGTTATTTCGGAAAAGACTTCCAACGGTACTTACGAGATAAACGAAAGCGGTTACTACGTGGCTACTTTCGAGGACGGCGAACTTGCTGGTAAAACGATAACGTTCAACCTCGGCACGGTAAGCAATCAATCGGCGTTCCAGCTGAGGGACGAGGAAGAATACGGCTACGGCGTTATGAGCCTTTACGTTTACAGTAACGGTACATTGATGTCGTCGGAAACGCTCGGTTCTCCCGTAAGAGTTGTGCTTACTGGCTTCGGTATAGGCTTGTTGTACAACAGCGGCTCCGTTTCCTACGTTTACTATAGCAGAAATAATAACGTATTAACGCTTCAGAATACTTCCGGTCAGGAATTAGGCACATTCAAAATAATCGATTATAACGATAAGAAAGTATTCCTTTCGTACAACTCGGGTCTCGACACAACGCTTACGTTTGAAGACGAAAAAGGTTCCCTTAAGATGGATGGCATGTATAAAGCAACCTATACGGACGGGGAAGGCAAAGTTATCGAAGGTACCTACTTGTTATCCGGCAGCTCCGTAATGGGCGGAACCATAATTAAATTCAAATCCGCTTCTTACGACGCATCGTTTATAATCAGCGCTACAAGAGAAACAAAAACGGAACTTGTAGAAGGCAAACCCACGGTAGTGGAAGTAATTAAATACTTCCTCGAAACAAAGCATTATGATTATTCCGAACGTTCTTATTACGGCAAAGACAAGAGAAATAAGGCGGCTGTAAACTCCAACCTCGTAATCGTTCTGAACGAAACCGAAAGCGGCGAAGCTTCCGTATACGTCAAAGTAAAGATCGGCGAAGGAACTACGGCTACCTCCAAATACGAAATAATCGCAAAAGGCACATATACAACTAACGAAACAGGGTTGTATGAAATAACCGTTACCGAAACCTTCGAAATAGACGGAGAAATTTACGAAATTCCCTTCAATTTCGATTATTCAAAACTCAAAAAGATTGTTTATGACGAAGCTTCCGTTTCAAGCCAACCCGTAGCGTACTGGTACAGCTACACGCTTGAAGAGGAAGAAATTCAGAACATAAAGGAATACACCAATTCCGACACACAAACGGGCGGAACCATCAAGGTAATAGACGGCTCCGTTGCGATAGTATCGGTAGGTTCCGATAAGATTATCGGTTCCATCAGTACCGATTCGGATACAAACCTTACCACTATAGCGGGTTCTACGTATTACTACTGCGTTCTCGATGAAGAACATCTTACGTTTACGGTTGCTTCGAGACCTTTCGGTGCAATCATAATGGAAAGATACGGCTCCGCAAATCAATATTTCACCATTTCGTTCGACGGAATGGGCGGTGCGACGTACAACTACCTCAAAGAAGTTGACGGCAAGTACGAAACGGACGCAAAAGGCAATTACGTAAGCTATTCGTTCAAGGGTACTTACTATGAAGTTACCAACGAAAAATTAAAGGTTGGCAACGCAGAATACCCCGTTTACATTTTTGAAACAAACGAATATATGGGCGAAGAAAACTCCGCAAAGACGATAAAATTTGCCCGTATAATAATGAACAACTATTACTTTGCCGTATTCTTCAAGGCAGACGAAAAAGACGCAACTTACAGAGTTGACGGCGGTCTCGAAAAGCTCAAACTCGACGGTTATCTTATCGCGGAATACACCAATGAGGAAGGCGTTACTTCTACCGGTATTTACACCAAAAACGGAAACGATATAGTGTTCATCGGCAACGAATATTACTATTTCGTGGTAGACGGCGATAAACTTACCGTAAAAGGCAACGAATTCGGCACATACCTTATTATCGAAAACCAGGCTCCCAAAAAGGAATACTGGGTAACGCTTAACGGCGACGCAAAGAATGGCGAAGGAACGGCTAAGGTATTCACTTACGAAAGAGAAGAGAACGGCGACTATAAATACGCAGACGGCAAACTCGTAGAAAAAGTCGTTTCCGACGAAGCGACTTATACCTATAATACCGAAACAGGAAAGATCGTACTTAAATTCACGGATGGCTCGGTTGCGGTAACGTACGAAGGCATTCTCGGAACCGTAAGCAGCGGAAACAGCACAATTTCCGTATTTGCTATAATTCATGAGGAAATGGCTGAAACTTATGTTGACGCGGCAAATTACAACGTCCTTGTCCTCGACAGCGTAGGCAATGCGGTATTCTTCGGCAAGATGGGTACGGCTAAAACCGGTTACTACACGCTTATAACGGACGACTTGTTGTTCTTCATGACTTCGGACGGCAGCTCCAACGGCGTAGGTATCTATAAATACGACAGAGAAAATCACACGATAGTACTTCAGGAACCGGATATGCCCGACGCCGGATACGGTTACTTTACAGAAGAATTCGAAGCGTTGTTTTTCACTAAATACGGCATCGCTCAGATAGAGGGTGAAAGCAACTACTATTACGAATATTCGAGTGAAGACCAAAACGTAACGATATACAAACAGGATCCCGCAAATGCCGACGCAAACGATTACGGTTTCGTAAATCTCGGCAATTATTCCTTTGATTATCAGCTCACTCTTAACGAAAAGAACTATATCAGATACGAAGGAAGAAACCTTAAGGCAGCGAGAACTGCGGAAGAACAATCCAAATATCCTTTCAGATATAATGAAGGTACCGAGTTATACGAAGTAAAAGACATCACTTTCAGACCCACCGGCAAGACCTTCAATATAACGGCGACGGTTACTCTCGTAGAGAAAGAAACAAAAACGGAAACGACGATTTCCGCAACCGTTTTAAGAAAGGAAATAAAGGTTAATTCTGCAGGCAAAGAAATAACGGACGAAGAGGCAAAAACAGAACAGTACACGACAAAGACCGTTACTTACCTTCAGATAGGGTATTTTGAATTCGACCTGGCCCTTACGTACAGCGCAAGCGCTAACGAAGAGGGTAAAGCCCAGTTCTCGGTAACGGGCGCAAGACTCGTAAAGAGCGGCAGCTCCGCATACGTTATCAACACTGCAATCTTCATGCAATTCTTCGGACAGGACGCTACCGAATATATCAAAGAAAACCTGGATAAATTCGGTGAAATGAGCATTGTCGAAACTTTGGACGAAAACGGCGACGTAGTTAAAAAAGCCGCTTCCGGCAAGTATGGCGAAGGCACGAGATACCACGACTCCGAAGGCAACAACTTAAGCTTCGAAGACGCAAGCAATTACATCGTCAATTACAAGCTCGACGGTACTCCGTACTACACCCTCGATATAAAGGGTAAGGACGGCATTGATTACAGAATGAACTTCTCGTTCGGTCAGACGTACGGCGGAACCATCGGTTACACGATGAATGCCTTTACGAGAGTACAGACGGAAGAAATCGGCAATGTTAAGCTCGTTATCGAAAGAACGTTGCAGGCAGACTCCGGTTACAAATCCGGCGATTTGTTCAAACTCGCTATATTTGAAAAAGACGGCGACGAATACAAAGAAGTAACGCAGAACGCTATTACTTATACTCCCGAATCGGCAGAAGGCGAAACAGGAACGAAATACGCATACGTAGTGAGAACCAGGGAAAACGAAAAAATCACCTCGTCCTATCACTATATAATAACGCTTAACGATAAAGATCCTGAAGATAAACCTTACACGGCGGTTCGCGAATCGAGCGGACAGCAGACCACCACGATAGTCACTTCGTACGAAGTTTCGTCCTTTGAAAAGAAAGAGATGAAAGTTTATTACGACGCGGCAGGAAACGGCAGATACGTTGAAATCGACAGCGAACATAACGTAATCATATACGGTTTCGACACTACGGGCGGCAGTTCGTACCTCGTTACCGAAAGCACATATGATGCGGAAACGGGCGTGTACACGGTTATCTGGAAGAACGATAAGCAAACGCTCAGCGTTTCGTTTACCGTAGACGACAGCAATAATACGCTTACGGAAAAACAGTAAATCACCAAGTAACAAATTAACCCCAAACAGAGTTTTTCACTCGCAAACACAAAGTAGGAAAAATAGTTATGAAGAAGAACAAAAAGTTATTTATCAGGTTATTATCTTTATTGGTAATGATTTCGGTATGCCTCGGCTTCCTTTCCGGGGACTTTACCGTCGGCGTAAGCGCAAGCAGCGTTTCACCCGTTGCTGCAATTACCAAGCTTAAAGAGGGGCTTAACAGCGACATCGAAAAATATTTCGACGGCAGCGTTGTGGAAAAGCTCCCCGAAACCGTCGGCGAAGATGAGGAAATATCCGTAATCGTATCGATGAAAACCGAAGGCGTGGTTGACGGGTATCTTGCGTCCGATCAAACTGAAAGCGTAAGCGAATACGCGTACGGCGCGGAAGCAAAGATACTCAAAGACAAAGCCGAAACGGAAAGAAAAGTTCTTACCCGTAAGCTTGACAAAGCGGGTATTTCCTACAAAATGGGCGAAACGTACGATAACGTTCTCAGCGGCTTTGAAATTACGATAAAGGCGAAAGACTTTTACAAAACCGAAGAATTGCTTAAACAAAATTCGGCAACGGCTATCGTGGGCGAAGTTTATGAAGAAAGCAAATATCAGGTAGTTATCAACGACGTCGAAGTAGATAAAAAGACGGGTATTTTCACAAATACCTCCGATTACACCGGCAAAGGCGTCGTAGTAGCTATTCTCGATACCGGTCTCGACTACACTCACACCGCATTTGAAGCGCCCGAAACCGCAGATAAGGACGACCTTATCAAGAAGGAAAACGGCAGACTTTACAAGTACTCCGAAGACGGCACCAAGACCGATTTGTTCAACATGCAGGGAAAAAAGCTCAGCGCGGCAAGAACAACCAAGGGCTTGACTGCTCAGGACGTTTACGTAAACAGAAAGGTTCCTTACGCGTACGACTATGCTGATAAAGACCCCGACGTTTTCCCGATAAATTCCGAGCACGGCACGCACGTTGCGGGTATTATCGCGGGTGAAGACAGCGAAATAAAGGGCGTTGCGACAGAAGCACAGCTCGCTATAATGAAGGTTTTCTCCGACTCTCAGGACGGAGCTAAAACTTCCTGGCTTATCGCTGCTCTCGAGGACTGTGTAAACATCGGCGTAGACGTAATCAATATGTCTCTCGGTTCCGGTTGCGGCTTCTCCAGGGAGGTCGACGATCAGAACGTAGCCAACGCTTACAACAAAGTTAAGGAAGCGGGCATATCGCTTATAGCTTCCGCTGCAAACAGCTACAACTCCACGATGAACTCCGAAAAGAACGGCAGTAACGGTCTTACCTCCAACCCGGATTCGGGTACCGTAGGTTCGCCTTCCACGTTTGCTGGCGCGCTTTCCGTAGCTTCCGTTGACGGCGTTATGACTCCGTACCTTCTTTACGGAGAAGAAATAATGTACTTTAAGGAAGCAAGCACCGCAGATAACGTCGATAAGGACTTCGTTAACGAAATTCTCACCGCGAGGGGAGAGCTTGACGGAACGACATACGACAGCTATGATTTCACTTACGTAACCATAGCGGGCAACGGTGAATCTTCCTACTATAAAATACACGAAAAAGAATATTATAAAGGCAAAATCGCTCTTGTAAGACGTGGCGTCACCACTTTCGAAGAAAAGGTAAGAACGGCATTCGATCAGGGCTGCCTCGGCGTAATAATATACAATAACGTATCCGGCTCCATTTCGATGTCCGTAGGTAACAACATCGGCGCGGTATGTTCGCTCGCTCAGGACGAGGGCGAAATCTTAGCCTCTCAGCCGGAAGGCACAATCCGCATTTCCAGATCTCAGGAAGCAGGTCCGTTTATGTCCGACTTCTCCAGTTGGGGACCGACTTCCGACCTGAAAATCAAACCCGAAATCACCGGTCACGGCGGCGAAATTTACTCGTCCGTCCCCGGTCAGGAATACGATAAACTTTCCGGTACTTCCATGGCAGCGCCTAACGTTTCCGGCGTAACGGCTCTTATCCGCCAGTACGTAAAGAACGAAGTAGCGCCCAAGGGCAGCACTCCTACGGAAATCACCGCTATCGTAAACCGTTTGTTGATGTCCACCGCGGATATAATCATAAACAAAAACGGCGTAGCTTACGCGGTAAGAAAGCAGGGCGCGGGTCTTGTAAACATAACGAAGGCAACCGCTGCGGAAGCTTACCTCGTAACCTATGACAGAAACGGCAAGGAAATAGACAAAACCAAGCTTATGGACACCACAAAGCTTGAGATCGGCGACGATAAGGAAAAGACGGGCGTTTACGAAATGACTTTCGGAATAAAGGCGCTTGACACGCAAAACGTCACTTACGACGTAAGCGCGCTCGTCAATACCGAAGGCGTAAGCACCACCTACACAAAACACAGCGAAAGAACCGTTACTCAGGACGGTTACGCTCTCGAAGGCGGTCAGAAGTCTTTCCGGATTACCTCGGTTGAAAACGGCTCTTACAGCGGCAACAAAGTAACCGTAGAAAAGGGCGAAACGGCAACCGTAACCGTAAAAATCACCCTTTCCGACGAAGATAAAAAATACCTTGACGAGTCCTTTGAAAACGGTATGTATATCGAAGGCTTTATAAAGCTTACCGCGTGCGACGGCACGAAGGTAGATCTTTCCGTGCCTTTCCTCGGTTTCTACGGTGACTGGACGGAAGCGCCTATTTTCGACGAAGAGTACTACGACACGAATAAGGACGAGCTTAACTCGGGTATAAGCCAGGAAGATAAACTTATGCCGGACGCATACGCAACAAGGGTAATAGGCTCTCTTTACAGCGATTACATTTCCACTCTCGGCACATATCGTTTTACTCAGAATCCTTCTATGCCCGTTATCGCGGCAAGCAAGGAACACATATCCCTTTCCAACCAAAAGGCTAAAAACGAAAAATCCAACTACTCTGTCTGCGGAATTTACTCGATAAACGCAGGTTTGCTCAGAAACGTAAAGATAGCGTACCTCACTATTACGGAGGACTCTACGGGCAACGTAGTCTGGAATAAAACTATAAACAACCAACGCAAATCTTACAATACGGGCGGCAGCATCACGGCTTCCCCGATAGAAGTTAAGTTTGACGTTTCCGAAACCGATTTAAAGAACAACTCCAAATATACTTTGAGAGTAGAAACGTATATCGATCAGGGTGAAAACGGCGATTTTGCCGAGCAGAATAACAAGAGGAACGTGTTTGAATTCCCGTTCACGATTGACTTCGAAGCCCCGATCATTACAGACGTAACGTACCGTACGGAGTTTGACGACAGCACGAAGAAGACCACTCTTTACGCAGACTTGTCCGTTTACGACAACCACTATGCAATGGCTCTTCAGCCCGGCGTAATTACGAGAAGCAAGGAAGAGGGATACCTTTATTCTTTGGATATGTTCGGTCAGTATCTTACGCCTGTATATTCGTCCTATAACTCCACGACAAAGGTAAGCATCAATCTTACGGATTACGTTCAGCAGATTAAATCGTCCCTCAGAATAGGCTATAAAGATAACGGCGAAAGCTACACCGTAGAAAACGCAAACACATTCGTCGTAAACGTTTACGACTACGCGTTCAATACCGCTACCTATGAGCTTAAAATCCCCGACGAAATAACCGCGATGTACTTCCACGAGGAAGACAAACCCGCTAACCCCGTAGACGAGCTTTACCTCAACGTAAACGAATTCAAGGACCTTGCGAGAATACTTTCCACCTATCCGGACGAAAGCTGGGTACAGTCTCTCGATTACGAAGTAAAGAACGTGACCGACGGAGTGGAAGTTATTTCCGTAGTTAACAACAACATCGTAGCAAAAGAAAGCGGCGACGCAGTTCTTAAAGCTATAGGTTACGATAAAAACGGAACGCGCGTAGAGTGCTCGTTGAAAATTCACGTTTACTCCCCGGACGAAGCGGGCTACAAAAAGCTCACCGTTAAGGAAGTAAACAAATTCGACCTTGTCGGCTACGAAACGATAAAAGCTTATTACTCGCTCAACAGCGACGACAGAGAAATAGGCATAACCGGTTCCACCACCGAATTCGACAAGAATCAAAAAACGTATACTCTTTCGATGTTCCCGTCTGAAAGAGTAAAGATCAATTATCTGCTCGAATCCTACTTCCCCGAAAGAACGTCTGTAACCATAACCACGCTTGACGATAACGTAGTTGTGGAAGGCGACGAAATAGAAGCGAGAAAGAAGGGCAACACGAGCGTTACCTTAAGGGTAAGATACAAATCTCCCGACGGTAAAGAATACGCAACCTCGTACGAAAAGAAGATAAGCATAAAGGTAAAAGAGCCTTTCACGACTCAGAGTATATATCTTATGAGTTACAAAGGCATGGGCGGCGAAGTAACCATACCCGCAAACAAGGGTATCACCACCATATATCAGTATGCGTTCTCCAACTACGAATACGTTGAGAAAGATCTCGCAAACGGCGACGTAGTGGATAAAGAAGATCCTTACTACATCAAGCCCGTTTATATCGGTGAAAACACGATAACAAAGGTAATTATACCTAAGGGCGTAACGAGCATTATGAGCTACGCTTTCGCAGGTCTTACCGCGCTTAAAGAGGTCGTATTCGAAGAAAACGAAAAAGGCATCAACATCGGCGTGGGTGCTTTCGAAGGTTGTACCTCTCTTGAAAAAGTAACCTTCGCAAAGGATGCAAGCGGAAAAACTCTTATTAAATTCATAAATAAAAACGCGTTCGCAAACTGCACGAAACTCAGCGCGATAGATCTGAGCGGCGTGGTTGCGATAGGTGATTACTCGTTTATGAATTGTAACATCGGCAACCTCGTACTTCCCAAAACGGCTCAATCCATAGGTATCGGCTCGTTTATGGGCAATAAGAACATGGTAGCGGCAGAAATTTCCGCTTCCAAAATCAAAGTAGGCGTAGACGCGTTTTACAATTGCCCGATGCTGGTAAGCATCTCGCTGAACGCTCCGGTTATTTCGGCTCAGTTATTTAACGGCTGTACCGGACTTGAAAGCGTAAAACTCGGCAAAGACGTAGCCGTAATAGGTCAGTACGCGTTCAACGCTTGCGACAAACTCACCGAGATTACCGTAGACAAGAAAAACCCGTACCTCACATCCGAAGACGGTATTATTTACAACAAGGATAAAACGGAAGTTGTACTGGTACCCCGCTTTAAGGCTACCGCAACGCTCACCTTGCCTGAAACCGTAACAAAAATCGGCAAAGGCGCGTTCAGCGGAGTAAAACGTATAGGTAAAGTAATAGGTAAAAACGTAACGGTTATCGACGATTATGCGTTCTCCGATTGCACGTCGTTATACAGTGCTTCTTTCGGAAACGTAACCGAAATAGGCTCTTATGCTTTTGCTAATACCGGTCTTGAAAATCTTCCTTCGTTCGACAAAGGAACGGGTGAATACGCTCTTAAAACGATAGGTGATTATGCTTTCGCTTATACAAATCTCGAAACGGTCGATTTCAGAGAATACGGCGATGGTCTCGAAATAGGCTCGTATGCGTTCTTCGAATGCAAAAACCTTACAAGCTTTATCGCAGGCAACGACGTAACGATAGGCGATTACGCTTTCGCTTCGAGAATACAGCTCTACACTTACGAAAACTATCAGAATACAAGTTATCTTGCAGATCCGAGATACTATAAAGAAGTCAAAGAAACGGTTATCGATGCAGACGGAAACGAAAGGACTTTCTACAACCTTTATTACCAGATCGAAGCGGGCGCTAACTCCACGCTTGCGGAAGTTAAACTCGGAAACAACGCTCAGATAGGCAACTATGCGTTCCTGTTTAACGTTAATCTTAAGAAGGTTGAGCTCGGTACAGACGCAAAAATCGGAGATTATGCGTTTTCCACCTGCAAAAACCTTGACACAATTAACCTAAATAATGTAAAATCGATAGGTGATTATGCTTTCTCCGGAATAACCACAATGGTTTATACGAAGAGGGATAGCAGATACAGCTACGCATACAAGTATGAAATCATCAACGGTGAACTTGTTGCTACCGATTACCTGCGTTCTTCTCTCGCGTCCGGCATAACGGAAGCAAACCTCGGTGAAGGCGTTCAGCTCGGTACTGGCGTGTTCGCTTATGCTGACAAGCTCACAAACGTAACTCTTCCCGAAAGCTTCACCGGTAAGGTAAGCGAAACGGACGACGGAGCGGAAACTTTCGCTGATAACTTTGTACCCGCATATGCGTTTACGTACGCAAAAGCGCTTACAAGCGTTGACTTTACAAACGTTGAAGGCATAGGTGAATATGCATTTGCATTCACCGCGTTGCCCTCGCTCGACTTAAGCGCGACAGAGCAGATAGGCACAAGCGCGTTTACGAGAACGGCTGCGACTTCGGTAAAACTTGCGGACGGCGCTAAGATAGGGGACAGAGCGTTTGCTAACTGTACAAATCTTGCCACTGCTGAAAACCTTGAAAACGTAACCGAAATAGGCAGCGAAGCGTTTACGAGAACACAACTTTCTACGCTCAGCCTTAAAGAAGCCGAAAAAGTAGGAGATTTCGCTTTCGCCAAGACGAAGATAACTTCCGTAGAATTCGGCGATAAACTTACCGAAATAGGCGAAAACCCCTTCTATGACTGCGATATAGTTTCGTTCGCCAGAGAAAAGGACGTAGATTTCGGCAACACCATCGTCACAGAATTTGAAGAAAATTACAAAATTTCCGATACCGTTTACGTTTCTGACGGCGTAATTTACAAGAACGTCAAAAACGGAAAGGTACTCGTAGCTTACCCCAAGAACGGTAAAGCAACCGCTTACACCGTAGAGGAAGGCACCGTAAGAATTTCCGCCAACGCGTTTGCTGACAGCGGATTGAACAGCGTCGTAATCGCTTCTACTGTAACGGCGATAGGCGATAAAGCGTTCTATGGTTGCAACAATCTTACCACGGTAACCTTCTTGAGCCTCGAAGCTCCCGTTCTCGAAGAAACTTACGATACGTCGTATCTGGCGTTTACAAATCTTCCTTTCACCGGATACACGTCCGACGGCAACGGCGGATTGTACGAAGGCCTCGGCATCTCCAAGTTCTATATGTGGAACGTTACGAGCAGATATAACAACTTCTACTTCGGCGCTAACTTCGTAGACTATGTAGGTAAAGTTAAAGAAGGTCTTGTAATGGTTAAGCCGCAAAACGGCAAAAACTACAACTCGTTCATTTACGGCAAGTACTTTACTTCTGTAGTAAACGGTCAGAACGCGGCGACGGCCGACACCGTAAGAGTACTCGGTTTGATTGCGGGTCTCGATAAAGAAATTACGCTTGACGATGAAAGCGCTGTAGTTGCCGCAAGAAAAGCATACGACGCACTTCCCTCGTTAGAGCAGAAGGCTCTCGTAACCAACTTGTCGATACTTGAAAAAGCAGAATCGAGAATAAAAATTCTTAAGAGAGATAACACGTCCGATACTTCGTCTTCTTCGTCGGAAGAAGAACCCTCATCCAACGCATTGACTATAATTCTTATTTGCGTAGGCGGCGTGGTAGTGCTCGGCGGAGC